>DASSED010000243.1:0-11919 GCA_035695405.1 Gemmatimonadales bacterium | reverse complement strand
CATGATCGCCTTCGGGCGGGAGGGCGGGTCGCCCCGGGCCCGCATCGTGACGCTGGCGCCGGGTCTGGGTCTCACCAACCGGGTGATCATCGACCAGCACTTCCGCCAGCGGGATCGGCTGGGCCGGCTGCTCACGGCGCTGGCGTACAACCCGTTCGCCATCGGGATCGGGCTGGACGAAAACACGGCCGGGTTCATCGCACCGGACGAAACGCTGGAGGTGGTGGGCAGCGGCGCGCTCACCATCGTGGATCCTTCGGGGCTGGAGTTTTCCTCCATGGCGCGGGTGCGCAAGAACGACGCGGTGTGTCTCATCGGCCTCAAGTTGCACATCCTGGATCAGGGCTCGACCTTCAACCTGCACACCCGGGTGGCCGCGGCGGCACCGGCGCTGGCGCATCGGGTGGAGGGCGAGACCGAGGCGGAGGAAGCCGAGGGGCACGCGATCAAGCGCGGCAGCGGGGCGAGTAAGAGGGTCAGGGGGTAGGTGGGGAAGCGGGGAAGCGGGGAAGCGGGGACGCGGGGAAGCGGGGAAGCGGGGAAGCGGGGAAGCGGGGAAGAAAATACAAAAGCACGGAAGCTTATGCGCATTCTCGACAAGGCAGTCTTCGTTGGGCCCAGTCTCTTCGCTCACTTTCCCGTCATCCGGCTGGATATCGATCTGGGCGAGCTGGAGGACTGGCCCTCCGGCAAGCTCGGCCGCGCCTTCACCGACCCGCTGATCGAAGCGCTTCCCGGTCTCAAGACGCACGGGTGCTCGTACGGCAAGCCGGGGGGCTTCATCCGCCGCCTGACCGAAGGGGAAGGCACCTGGATGGGGCACATCCTGGAGCATGTGGCCCTCGAGCTCCAGAACGTGGCCGGGGAGACGGTCACTTTCGGGAAGACGCGATCGCATGGGCCGCGGGGCCACTACTACGTGGTCTACCAGTACGAGCAGGAGGAGGTGGGGCTCGAGGCCGGCCGGCTGGGACTGATGCTGCTCCACTCGCTGCTGCCCCCGGAGCTCCGGCCGGACGGGGCGGTTCCCGCCGGATTCGATTTCAACGAGGAGCGGGACGAGTTCATCCGCTTTGCCCAACGCCGAGCCCTGGGGCCGAGCACCATGGCCCTGGTGCGGGCCGCGGAGGAGCGGCGGATTCCCTGGATCCGCCTCAACGAGCAGAGCCTGATCCAGTTCGGCCACGGCCGTTTTCAACAGCGGATTCAGGCGACCGTCACCAGCCGCACGCCGCACATCGCGGTGGAGCTGGCCTCAGATAAAGAGGAGACCAACCGCCTGCTGGGAAACCTGGGGCTTCCGGTTCCCCAGCAGCGCCTGGTGCAGCACGCCGATGACGCCGTCGCAGCGGCGGAGCGGATCGGGTACCCCGTGGTGGTCAAGCCGTACAATGCCAACCACGGCCGGGGGATCTCGATTCATCTCAACAGCGAGGAGCAGGTTCGCCGGGCGTTCGACATCGCCCAGGAGCACAGCCGCAGTGTGATCGTGGAGAGCTTCATCACCGGGGAAGACCACCGGATGCTGGTGATCAACGGATCGCTGGTCGCCGTGGCAAAGCGGGTCCCCGGGCACGTGGTGGGTGACGGGATCCATACCATCGAGCAGCTGGTGGACCAGGTCAATCAGGATCCGCGCCGCGGCGTCGGCCACGAGAAGGTGCTGACTCGGCTCCAGTTCGACCACCAGGCCGAGACCCTGCTGCAGCGGAAGGGATACACCAAGGAGAGCATCCCGGCCGACGGAGAGCAGGTCTTCCTTCGTTCCACCGGCAACCTGTCGACCGGCGGCACCGCCACCGACATGACCGATCTGGTGCATCCGGACAACGTCGAGATGGCGGTGCGCGCGGTCAAAGCGATCGGCCTGGATGTGGGCGGGGTCGACTTTCTGACGACCGACGTCACCGAGTCATATAAAGAGGTTGGCGGCGCCATCTGCGAGGTAAACGCCGCACCGGGCTTCCGCATGCACATGGCGCCGAGCGACGGCCGTCCCCGCGATGTGGGGGGGCCGGTGATGGACATGCTCTTTCCGCCAGGCTCGCCCAGTCGGATTCCCATCGCTGCGATCACCGGCACCAATGGAAAGACCACCACCGCCCGGATGCTGGCCCACATCCATAAGCTCGCGGGGCACCACGTGGGACTCACCTCCACCGACGGGGTCTACATCGACGGCCAGCGCACCGTCCCGGGGGACATGACCGGACCGCTGGCTACCCGCATGGTGCTGAGCGACCCCTCGGTGGATGTCGCAGTTCTGGAGGTGGCCCGCGGCGGCCTCCTGCGCGCGGGGATGGGGATCCGCCACTGCGACGTGGGAGCGGTGCTGAACGTGAATGCCGATCATCTGGGGCTTCGGGGCATCGGCACTCTGGCCCAGCTGGCCGAAGTGAAGCGCATCGTGATCGAGGTGGCCCGCGACACGGCGGTGCTCAATGGCGACGACCCGCTCTGCCTCGAGATGGCCGACTACGCCGAAGCCAAGCACCTCTGCTATGTGACCATGGATCCGCAACACGAGCTGGTGCGGGAGCACATCCAGGCCGGCGGCCGCGGGGTGGTGCTCGAGTCCGGCATCAAGGGCCAGATGATCACGCTCTACGATCACGGGGCGCACATCCCGCTGCTCTGGACTCACCTGATCCCGGCGACGCTGGAAGGCCGAGCCATGCACAACGTGCAGAACGCCATGTTCGCCGCCGCGATGGCGTTCAGCATGGGGCTCAAGCTGGAAGACATCCGGCACGGCCTCCGCACCTTCGACACCACGTTCTTCCAGGCGCCCGGACGGATGAACATCTACGACGAGCATCCCTTCAAGGTGATCCTCGACTACGGGCACAACCCGGCCGCCGTCGAGGCGATGTGCGATCTGGTCAAGGCGCTGGACATCACCGGCCGCCGTCTGGTGGTGCTGGCCGCACCGGGCGACCGGCGCGACCAGGACATCGGCGATATCGGCCGAATTGCAGCCGGGCACTTCGACTGGTACGCCTGCCGGCGGGACGATCAGCTGCGGGGACGCAAACCGGATGAGGTCCCGATCCTGCTACGCGATGCGCTGCTGGCCAACGGGGTGCCGGCGGACCAGGTGCAGGTGATTCCGGACGAGCAAGCGGCGGTGGACGCGGCTCTGCGCGAGGCCCAGCCGGGAGACCTGGTGCTCATCTTCGGCGACGCCATCACCCGGAGCTGGAAACAGGTGATTCAGTTTCGGCCCGACGCAATCTCCAGTCTGATCGAACGCCCGCGAGTGTCGCGAGCGGAAATGGCGGCGGTTGCCGTGGGCGCCGGGTTGGAAGACAACCGGCGCGAGTTCGTGCGCGACTCGCGGGGCGTGCGGATCGCGCGGGAGGAGCACGAAGACTGAAGCTGCTCGATTCTCGCCGTCTCACCGGCCCGGGTTTGTTCCTGGATGGACCAGGGGCGGTTCTGGATATCGCGCTGGAATCGTTGGACCGGGATCGCGCCGCCGAGGCGTGGCGGGAGGCGGCAGGCCGGCTGCTGGATGCGGTGGGATGGCGGGGCGAGATGCTGACCAGCCGAGCCTTCCAGGGCGGCGTGAGCCTGGCGCTGAGCGCCCCGGCCGACTGCCTCTACGCAGCTACGGAGCTGAACGAGGCGGCCTGGTCCGCGGCCCTGGCGCAGCTGCAGGGTGATCGGGGCAACGGAGACGGGGAGGTAGCCCGGCTCAACGAGCTGATCCAGCAGGAACGAAATCCCCGAGCCATCGCGCTCCGCCGGGCGGCCGAAGAGCGAGGCCTCAACTTTCTCATGGGTGAGGACCAGCTCTCCATCGGCTCCGGAACCGGAGTGCTCTGCTGGCCGGCCGATTCCCTTCCCTCTCCCGAACAAGTCGCCTGGAAGCAGGTTCACGATGTGCCGATCGTCCTGGTGACTGGGTCGAACGGCAAGACCACCGTGGTCCGGCTCCTGGCCGCGATATTCTCGGCCGCCGGCTCGACGGCGGGATCTACCTCGACCGACGGAGTGATGGTGGGCTCGGAGTATCTGCTCGAGGGTGACTTTTCCGGACCCGAAGGAGCCCGAGCGGTCTTGCGAAGCGCCCGGGTGGAGGTCGCGGTGCTGGAGACCGCCCGAGGCGGCATCCTCCGGCGCGGCGTGGCGGTGCAACGGGCCGACGTGGCGGTCATCACCAACATCGCCGCCGACCACCTGGGCGAATTCGGGGTGGAGAGCGTAAGCGATCTGGCCGAGACCAAGCTGGTGGTCACCAAGACGCTGGGGAAGAGCGGGACTGCGGTGCTCAACGCCGACGACGAACAGCTGGTCATGCGGAGCGGCAGAATCGGAGCGCAGGTGGTCTGGTTCTCGCTCGATCCCGGGTCGCCGGTGATCGCACGGCACATCGGCAACGGGGGCACTGCTGCCTGGCTGGAGGGGAATATTCTGGTCCTGGCTCGAGGAAAAAATCGGCAGGAGCTCATCGGCCTGGACCAGGTGCCCATCACGTTCGGGGGTGCCGCCAGACACAATGTGGCCAATGCGCTGGCGGCGATGTGCGCGGCGCAATCGCTGGGGATCGAGTCGCGATCGCTGAATGAGTCGCTCCGGCAGTTTGGCCGCTTCGTGGGGGACAATCCCGGGCGGGCGAATCTGCTGGAGATCGGAGGGGTCCGGCTGCTTCTGGACTACGCCCACAACCCACACGGGATGGCGGCGCTGGTGAAGGTGGCGCAGGGTCTCCCTGCCGAGAGAAGACTCATCATGGTGGGCCAGGCGGGCGACCGGGACGACGAGGCCATCCGCGAGCTGGCGAGAGCTGCCTCGGCGCTCCGGCCTGACCGAGTGATCGTGAAAGAGATGGACCAGTACCTCAGGGGTAGAGCCCCCGGAGCGGTGCCCCAGCTCCTGGCCGATGAGTTCGTACACCTGGGCATTCCCCGGGAAGCGGTTTCGACCGCGAGCAAGGAAGTCGAGGGTACCCGAGCGGCGCTGGAGTGGGCCCGTCCCGGAGACCTGCTGGTACTGGCGGTGCATCAGGACCGGCGAGCGATTCTGGCGCTGATCAGCCGGCTGGCTACCGGGGGCTGGCAGCCGGGCGACGCTCTGCCTGGGTAGCGGACAGGGGCGCCAAGCGGGTCAGATAGTGGCCCGATTCATCAGGACCTTGCACCACGTCGCAGGTCCATCCCGCCGCCCGGGCGTGGCGGCCCAGTGTGTCGGGGTCCACATACAGCTGGCTGAACGGCGGACCCTTCCTACCCTCGAACTCCAGCTGGAAGTGCAGCTCTCCGATATAGCGGCCGTCCGGGCGTCTCACTGCTCCAGTCTTCCCGGCATCCGGATCCATCCGGACCCGCACATCGGTCGAGTCCGCCACCACCTGTCCTCCATGCCGGAGTAAACGGGAAGCATCGCGGAAGAAGCGATCGAGGCCGTCGAGCGTCTCCGTCAGACCCAGGCCGTTCATCAGCATCAGCACGGTATCGAAGGTGCCGGCATCCAGATCCATCCAGGTTGCGGTACGGACCTGGCGGACTCCGCGTTCCCGGAGAACCTTCGATAGCTCGGGCAGAACTTCGATGGCGGTAACATCCAGGCCTCTGGCTTGCAGCTCCAGTGAGTGGCTGCCGGAGCCGGCACCCACATCCAGTACCCGGCCGCGACACAGGTCCAACGCCTCTCGCTCATAGGGAACGAATTGGTCGAAGCTGCGAAAGAAGTAGGAGACCGGAACCTCGTCCCGACCATAATCATCGTAGACCACGATGACCGCTGCCTCGTTCCCCTCGTGGTACGAGCGCATGGCCTCGGCGTGCGGCTTCCAGGCGGTCAAGTCCATGCAGATCCCGAGAGCGGCGGGCGGGGTCCGGTTATCTTGGACATCGATTTGGGGTCATGTCCATGAGACAGAAGGCGCGGGCTCATTGGGTTCCGTGGTTGCTCAGCACCGGGGTGCACCTGCTGGTCCTGGCGCTGTACATAGGCATATCACGCAAAACCGCTGGCTTGCCGGATCAACCGGCCAGCGCCTCCGATCCAGCGCGTCAGGTGGACATGATTTATGTCCCGCCGCCGCCGCCCGCACCAGTGGTCCGGCGAGTCAGGCCGCCGCAGCCGTCCACATCCCCGCCCACACCGCCGCCGCCGGTCACCCAGAGACAGCCGGAGCCGGAGCCGAACGCTCCGCCGGAAGCCCGGCGCACGTTGGGGAACGAGTCGGACCAGCCGCTTCCGGCGAAGGCTCCGGTGGCTCAATCGGCTCCGCCGGCGCCTCGAGAAGACATCTCCGAGCTCGTGTCGGAAGCCCGGCGCATTTTCGGCCGGCCCCGAAGGGAAACTCCAGCCGGAGCCGGGCCCCAGGCCATCCGACCGATGGAGGCGTATCGGCCGGACGATCCGGAGCGCTGCATCCCTCATCCGGTGAGTCCCAGCGCTCCGGGAACTGCGCCTCAATTGGGAACCGTGGTGGGCCGAATCTTTCGGAAGGACACCGGCCTGCCTCTGGCCGGTGCGCAGCTTCAGATGCTGGGAGCGCCCTACGTGGCGTTCACCGATGGCCGGGGCGAGTATCGCTTTCGATTTGATCTAGCGTTGGTCGATAACTGCCGGACCCAGTACGTCCGGGTATCGGCGCCGGGATACGAGACCCGACTCCTGGTCCTCGGGTTCGGGCCGAACGCATGGAGTGAGGACGTTCTGCTGCGCCCGCGGTAACGAGCGGCTCACCGCGCCAGCAGATTGAGTATCAAGGCCACGAGCGCCAGCAGTATGCCCGACGCCGCGGCGCCGGCGAGCACCAGGTCTTTCCGCCGCCGCCCAGAGCTCACTGATTCGACGGTCTGGGTGTGCTGGCGCTCGAGCTGGGCTCGAATCGCCGAGCGATCGGCGGCCAGGTTGTCGACCCGTTCGGCCAGCAAGGCCAGCTCACCGCGGAGCTCGTCCTGAGCCTCGGCCAGACGCTCCAGCACACCACCGCTGTTTCCGCTCGGCTCCTCGAACAACGACTGGGACATCACCGATTCTCCCGCGATGACTTCCTCCATGCCCTGGATGAAGTGCCGCTGGTGAATTCGTTTGCTCGCATCGGGGCCGGGCTCTACCGTGGCGATCTGCGCTGCCTTCAGCACCGCGTTCTTGATGTCTCCCCCGCTCCGAGGGTAGCGCTCCGCCAGCGACCGAAAATCGACGTCGTCCGCCAGCGGGGTCTTGCGGGCGTGCAGCTGCACTTTCCAGATGCGCTCCCGCTCCTCCACGTCCGGCATGGTAAAGAGGATGTGGGTTCGGATGCGGCGCTCGAACGCCGGATCGATGTTGGCAGCGAGGTTGGTGGCGAAGATGACCACGCCGGGGAATGTCTCCAGCTCGTGCAACAGCACATTCACCACCGCGTTGGCCTCTCGCTCGTAGGCGGCACTCAGCGAGGTGAAGCGGCGTCCGGCGATGGCATCGGCCTCATCGAAGAAGAGCACCGCATTCTCCCGGGCGGCCGCCCGGAAGACCGAGGCAACGTGCTTCGAGGTCTGGCCCACCCAGCGGGACTCCAGCTCGGCATAGCGGACCACCAGCAGCTTCTGATCGAGAGCGTAGGCCAGCGCCTCGGCGCAGATCGTCTTGCCCGTTCCCGGGGGACCGGCAAAATGGAAGGCCAGCCCCAGTCCGGTGGAGTGACGCTCCGCCAGGCCCCACTGGTGAAAGATCAGGTCATGTTTCCGGACCAGGGCCAGGGCGTGGTTGAGCGCCCTGAGGGTGGTGGCGGGCAGCACCACATCGTCGAACGAGCGGCGGGGCTCGATCGCCTCCACCAGCTCGCGACCCGGAGTGACCGCGCCGAAGAAGAGATCCCGAATGGAATCGGCCATGCACGGATTATAGACCTATTCGCGGACTTGTGGGTTCCGCCGCTCGGCGTTGGCGGTTGTGCCCCCGGTGATTCGGTCCCAGGCGTCGCGCACCGCATCCTTGATCTCCTCCCAGGTCGAGGTGCTCCGATGCTCATAGCGCTCCCAACCGGAGCGGAGGTCCGGTTCGGCCTCGTCCCAGCTTCGGCCCAAATGGTGATTGGCTGATTCGAAGCCGTAGCGATATGCCGGCCGAAAACGGTCGTAGTAATCCGGCCCCAGCGCGTAGGGCCGGCTGGAGAAGTTCTCGTGCCAGTAGTTTTCTTCCGTCTCCCACGACGCTTGCCAGATCTGTCCCTCGGACGGCGAGACACGATCGAACGAGTTGGGATCGGTCATTTGGTTCTCTCCTGTTATCGAGCAGTAGTCTGAAGTCGCGAAGCTATACTACGCCGGTGAGAGCGGAGTCTGGGTGATGCGGGTCACGTCCGTCGAGTGGTGACATTCCTAGAGGGAGATTCCGGTTGATCGTGATGGATCGGGAGAACCTGTTTGCACCGGGTTGGTCCCATGTGCTCTCGACCACCAACGATCTGGCCGAACTACGTGCATTTGCCCGGCGGGTCGGCGCTCCGGCCCAGGCGCTGCATCTGGGCAATCGCCGCTGGCCGCATCTCGACCTCAAGCTGTTGCCGCGGGAGCGGGCACTCTCCGCTCCTGACGTCCGGGTGTTCGAGCGAACCTCGGATATGCTTCGGTTCTTGCGGTCCTCGTCCTAGCACGACAGCATCTCGGCAGCACGCGACAGAATCTCCAGCCAAGCGCTATATCGGTTCAATTCATACCATTCGCGCCACAGCGTGAGCGGGGCGTGCTCCCTCCTGTGACACCTGCCACTGATGGAGACTCATGAGGACATATAGTAGGGGCCCATCGGTGGCCCACATCCGCTCTGGGCCTGTCGTCATCACCTGGCGACCTCGCGTCGCGGAGGTTTCTCGACCCGAGGTAATGCTCACTGGCTACGATGGAGGGATCCGTGGTGAACGAGAGCCTGCTCGTCGTGGACGATGAGCAGATGGTTCGCCGGCTGGCCGCCAGAATGCTCGCGAGCCAGGGCTACCGAGTGCTCGAGGCGGAGAGCGGGCAGGCGGCGGTTCGAGTTCTCCAGCGAATGGCGCAGCGAGTCAGCGCCGTTGTCACCGATGTCGCCATGCCGGGCATCGGCGGCCGCCAATTGGGCGCCACCATCGCCCAGTGCTGGCCCCAGATTCGAGTGCTCTACATGTCGGGATTTCCGGCACAACGGATGGTGAACGAGGGGGCGTTGGATCCGACGCAGCCGTTCCTCCAGAAGCCCTTCACCTCGGAACAGCTCGGGCGAAAGATCCGCGAGCTGCTCTCGGATAACCATAACTTGCTCTAGTGGACGTTGGGTCGGGCCTGCAGGTCGAAATGATCGGCGAGTACGTATGTCACCCGATCGCCCACCTGGATCCAGAGGCCTTCCATCTCGTCCCGGTACTCGCCTTCCTGGACCACCGCATACCAGACAGAGGGATCCACCCCGGGATACAGCTGAACCCACTTGGGCTTCACTCTGGCCTCGAGCGGGTGCTCGCCGGTGCGGCCGGTGTCGGCCCTCTGATGGGTACAGAAGCCGGCCCGGATACGATGGTGGCTATGGTGGCTTGGGGTAAGTGGATTGTCTTGCAGCATTTCTCACCCATGGCTGGAGATTGGTGTCACAGGATCTTCTTGCCGAAGGCGGACTGCACCAGCTCGACCGCAAAGGCGGCCGAGGCGTTCCCCTGATCCAGAATGGGATTGACCTCGACCATCTCGAGCGACGTCATCACTTTCGCATCGGCAATCACCTCCATGATCAGGTGCGCCTCCCGGTAGTCCAGTCCTCCTTTGACCGGAGTGCCCACGCCCGGTGTAACAGTGGGGTCGACCGCATCGAGGTCGAAGCTCACATGGACCAGATCGGTTCCCTGGGTTACCCGGGCCAGGGCTTTCTCCATGACCCGATCCGCGCCGTGGCGGTCGATGTCCGACATAGTGTGGACCTGAACCCCGGTCTCCTTCAACCGTTTCTTCTCTCCGGTATCCAGGCTTCTGATGCCGACGAGCGCGACGTGGGCCGGATCGATCTTCGGCGCGGGGCCGGCGACACCGGTGAGCTCGCTGGCGCCGAATCCCAGCAGGGCAGCCAAAGGCATCCCGTGAATGTTTCCCGAGGGAGACGTTTCCGGAGTATTGATGTCGCCATGGGCATCGATCCAGATCAGGCCCACCTTCTTCCCGAGAGGATGGGCGAAGGCGGCGATGCCGGACACCGTGCCGACGGCGATGGAATGGTCTCCTCCCAGAACCAGAGGAAAGTGGCCCAGTCGCGTGATCCGTTCGACTTTGCGGGCGAGGACCCCTGCGGCTCGGGAAATCTCGGTGAGATAGCGGGCCCGTTCATGCCCGACCTTCAGCTCCTCCATGTTCTTGATGACGATGTCGCCTTCGTCGATCACCTTGTGGCCCAGCTCGACCAGACGATTATCGAGACCTGCGATCCGGATGGCCGAAGGGCCCATATCGACGCCCCGACGACCGGATCCCAGGTCCATGGGAACTCCCAGGACATGGATCGTGACTGGAGCATCTCTTGCGGGCTTCATCGGCGACGGACGGAGCGAGGCCTCCACGTGACCCGCTTGAGCGGCACTCGACCCAGCGCATCCAACCGGATGCCCTCGCGCTCCAGCAGGAGTTGTTGGGTGAGCTCAGCGCCCGGCACCGATCGCCGGCTGATCCCACCTCTGGCATTCACGACCCGATGCCAGGGAACAGTGGTTGCTCCCGGGAGCGCGTGGAGGGCATAGCCGACCTGGCGGGCATGCCCGGCCAGCCCCGCGAGCGAAGCGATCTGTCCGTAGGTCGCTACTCTTCCAGCCGGTATCCGGCGAACCACCTCATAGATCCGCCGGTAGGTGCTGGCTGCCAAGCTTCAGGTGCGGCGCTTCATGCCGCCGGCGAGCATGACCACACCGGCGACGATGGCCAATCCACCGACCCATGCGGGTACGGCGTGCCTTTCCTCGACTGAGGCCTTGAGATCACCCACTCTGAGCACCTCGTTCTTGGACTTGTAGCTCAGGCCGCGATATAAGATGAACGCTCCGAGGAGGACGAGGAGGAGGCCAACGATAGAGAGCGGTCGCATTAGTCACCTCGTGGCTGGAGATTGGCAGAACCGGTCAGGTAACTGACACACCAATAGTACGTGAGCTCGTTCGTGCGGACGTCAACGGCTGCCTCAGAGTGCAGCATGCTCTCCACTTCCTGGATGGTGGGAAAGTTCTTCAGGACCTCGTACTCCGCTCCGTCCTGAAGTCGTCGGAGCTGGTAACTGTTTCCTTCACGGTCGTGCCGGTACACCGGCGTGCTGCTGCCCCGGACGTAGCGATTGTCGCAAAAGACACAGCGAGTGCCGGGATCGAGCCGGCGATGCAACTGCCGCAAGAAGCCGCCCAGACGTTGCCGGGGGACGTGAGACCACCAGAATCCCGCAAACAGGGCGGTGAAGCTGCCGGGGATTTCGGTCACGTCAAAGGCATCGGCCCGAGTAAAGCTGACCCGTCCGGGTGGATAGGCCTTCTGCTCCGCGATCGCCAGCACCTCGGGACTCAGATCGGTCGCCAGCACCGAACGGGCAACGGGCGCGTACGCTGCAGTCCAGTAGCCGGTTCCGCAGGCGAGCTCGAGCACATCATGGTTGGCGAGCGCGCCCTGCAGATATCGTCTCAGGACGGTGAGGTCGGCCTGACGCTCAGGCTTCTGGTAGATCTGCTCGTACTCGTCAGCCCGCTTTGTGTAGTATGCCAGCAGGGATGAGCTCACTACCGGGACTTCCAGATCGATCCGAGATAGAGACTGGTGGCAAGAACGATGAGACCCGCGATAATGGGCCCGGGACCGCCATAGTTCTCGTAGCTGAAGGGCACACCGCTGGGTCCGTGCGCTTGCCGTATAATGGTGAGCACGCCAATCACAATGCCGGCCAGGCCCACTAATGCGAGTACCGCGAAGAGCGCACGCATGGATCGCCTCG
>DASSED010000242.1:0-28944 GCA_035695405.1 Gemmatimonadales bacterium | reverse complement strand
CCAGGCCAGCCAAGGCTGGGACGGAGCCTGCTGGACGCCGTCACCACAGCTGACTGGATCATAGACGCAACCATCTCGGATCTCGCACACCGCCAGAAGCTGCTGGAGCAAGTGGAAGGTGTCGCCCGGATGGCCTCGATCGTCACGTGTAGCGCCGCGGGGCTCTCACCTACGGACCTGTGTGCCCGACTCCGGCGTCCGTCCCGGCTCATGGTCGCCTACGCGCTCGATCCCGTAGAGCAGATCCCGGCGGTCGAGGTGGTACCCGGACCTTTCACCGATCCGGCCTGCCTCGACACCGTCCGCAACTGGCTCCGCCGGCTGGGCCGACTGCCGGTGGTGCTGCGAAAGGAGATCCCGGGCAACGCCGTGGGACGCATCGCGGGTGCTGTGTGGCGGGAGTGCATTCGCCTGGTACTGGACGGCGTGCTCGAGGTTCGTGATGTCGATGCCCTGATCTCATCGGGACTGGCGGCCCGGTGGGCCGCAGCAGGACCGTTTCAGACCGCCTTCCTCGAGGCCGGCGAGAAACCCGCGGCGCAGCTGAGCGCCACCTTACGCTCGGTCGAGGGCCGTTGGGATGGCGATAACGGCTTTCATCTGGAACCGGCGGAACACGCCCACTTGATCCGAATAATTCAGCGCGCCTTTGATGGTGAGGGAGATGTGCTTCGAGGCGCACGGGAGGAACGGTTGATCGAACTGAGACGTATCGTCGGCTACTGACGCTTGAAAGGGTGCTCGAAGCTCAGGTAAAGAAAAAGCGAATCGTCGTTCGCTTCGGAGCCCAGCCCGATGGTGTAAGCCACGCCCGGGACAATTTGCAGATCTCCGGGAAGATTGAAGGCGAGTCGGATACCGGGATTGACGAGACCAGCATCACTTCTCACCGTTTGACCGTTTCCCACCACTGATTCCTCACTCAGCCAGAGCGCTTCCAGCAGCAGGTTTATCGACGGCCGAACCAGCCAAACCACACTGGCTCCCAAATTGAAATCCGAGGTGGTGGCCTCCTGTCCGAGTGGGTCATGAGCCGACGGCGTCAGGGTAGTTCCGGCATTCCAGTGGGTTACCAGTTGCGAGTTGACCACCTGGGTCAGCGGAAGGTTCACCTGAACCCCGACCGCACCGCTCCCTCGCTCCAGCTGATCGTTCCCGGTGGGAAGAATCAGCGAGACCCGCGGAGCCGCCAGAGTGCTGGCTTGGGGATTACCCAGCAGCTGATAGCGATAGTTGAGAGCAATGTCGCCCAGACCAGTCCCGCTGCCGTCAGCGTGTTGGACCGGGACGCTGTAGCTGATCTGGTGTCGGATGCCGCCGAGCGGCCACTCTTGAGTAAAGGTGTAATCCCAGTCGCCCCCCGAAGCGCGAGCAAAGCTGTTGATATGCTGCACGACCCCGGCTTCCTGGTTGTACGCTTCCTCGATGAGGAACGAGTTGTCCTGGATCTGAATAGCGGTCAGCGGTGAGTGGTACGCGGTGAGCGGGAATAGCAGAAGCGAGACCAGGAGCCTCACCCGAGCCACTCCCGAAATGTCCCCACCAGCAGCCACGCATTGAGGCCCATGATCACGACGGCCACTGTCCAGGCCAAGGCCGCGAGTCCTCGGCTGTTGACGAACTCACCCATCTTGCGGCGCTGGCTGGTGAAATAGACCAGCGGAACCACGGCGAACGAGAGTTGAAGGCTCAAGACGACCTGGCTGAGAATGAGGAGCCCGCCGGCCCCTTTCTCCCCATAGAGTGCGGTCACGATCACCGCGGGGATGATCGCGATGAGCCGGGTGATCAGCCGCCGGAGCCACGCAGGGAGCCGGATGTTGAGAAATCCCTCCATCACGATCTGCCCGGCCAGCGTACCGGTGATGGTGGAGTTCTGGCCCGAGGCGAGCAGCGCGACCGCGAAGAGAGTACTGGCCAAGGTCGTGCCGAGCAGGGGCGTCAGCAGCCGGTACGCGTCACCGATGTCGGCCACCTCCGCATGGCCATTGGAGTGAAACGTTGCGGCAGCCAGGATCAGAATCGATGCGTTGATGAAGAAAGCGAACAGCAACGCGAGCGTGGAGTCCAGGGTGGCGTAGCGAATCGCCTCGCGCTTGGATTGAGAGTCCGGCAGGACCTTCCGGGTCTGCACGATGGATGAGTGCAGATAGAGATTGTGCGGCATGACCGTCGCGCCGAGGATCCCGATCGCGATGTACAGCATCATCGGGTTGGTGACGATCTGGGTGGTGGGCATCAGCCCGCCCACGATGTCGGCAATACTCGGTCGGGCCATCAGCAGCTCGGCGGCAAAGCAAATGCCGATGGTGGCGACCAGGGTGATGACCAGAGCCTCGAGGTAGCGGAAGCCTTTGTTCTGCAGCATCAGGATGAGCAGCACATCGAAGGTGGTAAGACACACCCCCCAGATGAGCGGAATCCCGAAGAGCAGATTGAGTGCGATAGCGGAGCCGATCACCTCGGCGAGGTCGCAGGCGGCGATCGCGATCTCGCACAGCACCCACAACACAAAGCTCACCGGACGACTGTAGTGATCCCTGCAGGCCTGGGCCAAATCTCGTCCAGTGGCGATGCCCAGCTTCAGCGCTAACGCCTGGAGCAGAATTGCCATCAGGTTGGAAAGCAGGATGACGCTGAGAAGGGTATAGCCGAAGCGCGCGCCGCCGGCGAGATCGGTGGCCCAGTTGCCGGGATCCATGTATCCCACCGCCACCATGTACCCCGGTCCCGCAAAAGCCAGGGCCTTCCGCCAGAACGGAACTCCCTTCGGGATATGAACCGTGTGGTACGACTCGGGCAGGCTGGGGAGCGTGCGCGGATAACGCCATGCAGCCAGATCGCTCACCGGACGAGAGGGTGCGGCGCTCATCGAGCCTCCGTCCGGACGCAGAGCAGGACGTGGCCCAGCTCCCGACCAATCACGTGCTGCACACCGTCGACCTCGACCGTCACCAAGTCGTCGTATGGCTGCCGATCCGTGACGGTGAGCCGAGCTCCCGGCTTGAGACCAATCGAGGCGATATATCTCAATCGCTCAGGCTGACTCTCGTGCACCCGGTGCAGCTCTACCGTTTCTCCTACCGCCATGTCCGACAGCGGGGTGCAGGCCAGCTCGTGGATGGATCCGTCCGCTGCTGGAATCGGGTCTCCATGGGGGTCCACAGATGGGTTGCCCAGTGCGTCGGCCATCCGCTCGATCATGGTATCGGAGACCGCATGCTCAAGTTGCTCGGCCTCTCCGTGAACCGTATCCCAGGTATATCCCAGGAACTCCACCAGGTAGGCCTCGATCAGCCGATGGCGGCGGACCATTCTGAGTGCCGCTCGCCGGCCCTCGTCGGTAAGCTGGACACCGCGGTAGGGCACGTGCTCCAGCAAACCATGCTCTGAAAGCCGCTTGACCATCCCGGTCACGGAAGGCGCCGACAAAGCCAGATGATGAGCGATCTCGCTGGTCGAGGCGGGACGTCCCTCGGGTGAGAGCTGGTAAATCGCCTTGAGGTAGTCTTCTACTGATCGGGTAAGTGATTCGGACTGGAGTGCCGGAGTCATGTCTACCAAGCTATTTAGGTTAGCCTAATTTTGCGATAAGATCCTCCTAATGTCAAGACTGTGCCGTGGCAAACTATCCAGGATCAGAGGCTCCTACCAGTTGCCGCAGGAAATTCGTGAGGATGCGCTCGGTCATGCCCCAGACGATGGCTTCCTCCAACTCGAACGCTGGAACTAGCCTATCCTTCCCGCCGACCTCGACCCGAATGGGGTGGTGAGTCTCCGGGCGTACCAGATAGTCCAGAGTAACCCACGTCGCCTGCGCTACTTCCGGGTTGGGAGACAGCTGAGGGCGGTCCGGTACCTGAAACACAAAAGGTCGCACGGCGATCGGTGGGAGCACGGGGGTACGAGGGATCACGTCAGCCAGGGCGCCGGCAAGTTGGTCGGCTCCCAATCCGACCCCGACTTCCTCCCGAGTCTCTCGGACGGCTGTGGTAACCAGATCGGGGTCTTCAGGCTCACGTCTGCCGCCGGGGAGGGCCATGTGTCCGCCCCACGGATCGCCGTCGCGGTCGGCCCGTCGGATCAGAAGAATGCTATCGGGGTTGGGGGCAACGATGAGGGCGACGGCTGCCCAGACCAGCGAAGGATCGTCATCCTGGGGTAACTGGTGCCGGGCAAGCCTCTGGCGAAGGCTTGCCAGGCCCGCCCTCAATGCTGGTGGGATTGGCAGCCACCTCCGCAGCACCCGCCACTCGGGGGCGGGCCGAGCCGACTGTAATCCGGCTGCGATCCGCTGGGAGTGCGGCGGGCTGGAAGAGACATCAGTCGCTCGACCTCCAAGCCGGTACAGCTGGGACAGGAGACGGTGTCCGTGCTGCGGACCAGCTGCTCGAACCGGTTATCACACCTGAGACAGCGATAGTCGTAGATCGGCATAGCTGGAGCTTCGCGGACAGTCCCCGCCGGGTCAAGTGGAGAGTCCGGTCAGCCGGGCACTCTCATCCCAGAGTCGTCGCGCCGCCGCCTCATCGTAGGACTGACGCGACGAGGACGTCGGCTTCTTTCGCTCGAAATATTTCCCCGTCACGCTCTCTAGCTCGGGAGCGCTGGCCAAGTAAATGCTCGTCTCGGCTCCCTCTTCCGGGCTGGCACCGAAGGTGCTGTCAACCCGTTCTCCGGCACGTCGGCCCATGTAGTCGCGTAGCATCCGCGTGGCCACCACACCCGGGGTGAGGGCGTTCACGGACACCTGTGCCGGATTCAAGCGGCGGGCGAGCTCGTAGGTGAAGAGCAGGTTGGCCAGCTTGGTCCGGCCGTAGACCTCCTGTGGGTCGTACGCCCGTTCCGACTGGAGGTCGGCGAAATCCAGCGGGGCGTGAGAATGGGCGCCCGACGACACATTGATCACCCGGGCCGGCGCGCCGGCGCGAAGCTGGGGAAGCAACAGGTTGGTCACCAGAAAATAGGCGAGGTGGTTGACGGCAAACTGCATCTCGAAACCGTCGACCGTGACTTCCCTGCCCTGGGGGATGATACCTGCATTGTTGATCAGGACGTGTAGTTGCGGATGGCAGCTCTGTATCTCCGCCGCCGCGGTTCGGATTTGAGCCTGGGACGAAAGGTCCGCCTCTACGACCTCCGGTCGGGGATGTCCCTGGCGTTCGATCGCCTGAGCGACGGCCTCCCCATCCTCGCTCCGGCGACACAGGAGAAGGAGATCAGCTCCAAGCGCTGCGAGTCCCTCGGCGGTGGCTCGTCCGATGCCCCGATTGGCACCGGTCACCACGCACACCCGTCCGGTCATGTCGGCGCTTGCCATCAGCTCCCACTACGTCAGGTGGCTGGTGAGCCAAGTGGTCGTGGCATCGAATACCACATCGAGCTGAGGAGTGGAGGATGTCCAGGGATGAACCGCACCAAAGGTGTGTCCCCCGCCCTCGACTGGAAGCAAGCGGACGGAAGATCCGGAGCCGGCACTCTCGAGAAGCTTCGCTTCCCCAAAGGCCACGGATTCATCCTGGGTGCCGTGCACGATCAGCCAGGGAACCGTGACCATTCCAGCGGCAGCCTGGATGTCGAGCCGGGAGCGATTCTGCTCGATATCATCGAGCACGTCGGTGTAGAGCGGCAGGATCTGGCCGGTGCGCGCGTTCTTGATGTCCGTTCGACCGGCTGCACGCCAGGTCCGACGTTGCTCGACGGGCCAGCGCTCCACGGTTGAGATGGCGGACCAGGTCACCAATGCATTCACTCGAGAATCGCGAGCGGTTTGCAGGATCGCAACGCCGCCACCGCGGGAATGGCCGACTAGGCCCAGGCTGGATGGAGGATGCACGCCGAGTTCACCCTGTAGCAGCGCATCGATCGTGAGCGCCACATCCTCGAGCTCGGCACTGAAGCTGTTGTGGCCGAAACGCTCCGGGAGGGAGAATTCACCGGCGTCATCCACGCCACTTCCGCTCAGATTCGGACTGACGACCGAGAAACCGGCTCGGGCGAGACGCTCTGCTATGCGGGGGAACATGCCCCAGTCCTTGAAGCCCTTAAACCCGTGCAGCACCAGCACCGCTGGACGGGCCACGGTGCGGTCACTCGATCTGATATCGATCAGCAGGTCGCCGAGTGTCCCACGGATTGAACGCTTGATCAGGTTCGCAGTTGCCATACTCAATGGTAACATCGACCACTCACGAGACCGCTGCCTCGAGCAGCTCCAATTCGCAGGCATCCGCGTCGAGCCGAGCTCGGATCCCGAGCGGAAGGGTCCACTGAGCCTCGATGTGCCCCACGGGAAAGCCGTACGCCACGGGGACGCGAAGCGCCCCCAGATAGGTCGCGAGCACTTGGTCGAAGCCCATGGCCCCGTCACGGCCGCCCCGGTCCAGCTCGGTGAATCGGCCAACGACCACGCCGGCCAGCCGGGCAAAGGCACCCACCGTCCGCAAATGGGCCAGGGCACGGTCCACCCGGTACAGATGCTCGCCGACATCCTCCAGGAACAGTATGGCACCATCCAGATCCGGGAACCACGGGGTACCGATCAGGCATTGCAGCAGAGTGAGATTGCCGCCCAGGAGGGCCCCCTCGGCGACGCCGCCATGCAAACAAACCAGCCGGTCTTGGTGCGAGACCAGCACGTCAGCCGGTTGAGGCAGACGACCCAATCGGCCTGCGGGTTCCGCCCGGGTGAGAACCTGCTCGAAATGGGATCGGCTAAAGGCCGGCATGCTCGCGCGCGCAACTGGCCCATGAAACGTCACCACGCCGGTAGCGGTGGTGACGGCGTTGAGCAGCGCTGAGATATCCGAGAATCCCAGGAGTGCTTTCGGCTGCCGAGCCATCGCGGGGTAATCCACGCGTTCCAGGATGCGAGTGACGCCGTATCCGCCCCGGATGCACCAAATGGCACTAATTGACGAATCCTGGAGGGCCCAGTTGAGATCGGCCAGACGATCGTCGTCGGCACCGGCAAGGTACCCCAGCCGTTGAAAGGCATTTTCGCCTACAATGGGCTCGTAATCCAGCGCACGGCACAGCTCTTGGGCCCTTGTTAGATCGTCTCTCTCCAGCAGTGGCCCGGCCGGCGCGATCAGCGCAATCCGGGAGCCAGGACGGAGCTTGGGAGGGCGAATGAGCGGTTTTGACCGCATGATTTCCTCACTGTAAATTCACGAACCCTTTTCGAGGGAGATCGATTCAGTGCGCGCTTCGCAACCTGCGTTGCTGGTCGCCGGCCGTATCATCGCGGAATCGCGCGATTCGATGGTCTCTCAATGGGCAGAGTGGCTCGCAACCCGGCAGTCCGGCGCCCGCACTATATCCCGTGCTACAGTCGAGCGGGAGCTTCGCCTGGTGTTCGATGTCATGGCGGAGATGGTTGGGCCTCTCCGGCGTGAAGTCAACAGTGTCTGGTTTCACGTTTGCGAACATTACGGCCGGATTGCGTCGGCTCGGGGGCTAGCTGCGGGTGAAGTCGTAGAAGAGCTCCAGTTCCTTCGGGAGCTGCTCATCCGCAATCTCGCCCCCGTTCTGGTCGCCATGCGCGCACGGCAAGGCATGGCCATCATGTTACGGCTGAACCGCGTCATCGATAAAGGAATTGCGGTCGCAGTGGTGGGCTATACCGATGCGCTGGTGGCGACGCTTTTTACTCAGAATGGCGTGCCCTCCATGAACGGAGCTCACGACCATCGGGAGGTCGAACGCCAGCTCGATGCGCTGGAACAGGAGCTCCAGGCGGTTACTAAACAGCTCGAGTAGAGGGGCGCCGATCGTGCGCCTCAACCACCTGGCTGATCTGCTCCCCGCAGTTCCCTGGCTCCTTCCCTTCTTCACACTTCCCCGCCTAGCACGCCACACGCCCAACCTGAGCGATGCGCCACTCGGCTCGGGCAAGTTAGTGTCGATCATCGTTCCGGCCCGCAATGAGGCGGGCAATGTTGCCCAGCTGATCGGCTCCATCCTGGCCAGCCGATACTCGCCATTCGAGCTGATCGTAGTGGACGACCGCTCTACCGATGAGACCGCGGCTATCGTAAATGACTTTGTGCAGGATGCCAGGGTCCGGTTGGTTCGAGGTGAGGAGCTCCCGCCGGGCTGGTATGGTAAGCCATGGGCCTGTGTCCAGGGTTACCGTCAGGCTCGGGGCGATCTGCTGCTGTTCACCGATGCCGACACCCGCCATCAGCCCGAGCTGTTAGCCAGAGCAGTGGGACGTCTTGAAGAAATCGACGCCGACCTCGTCACTATATCGCCCACCCAGCGATGCATCACGTTCTGGGAGCGTCTGGTCATGCCTCAAATCTGGTTTCTGCTCTCGTTGCGTTACCATCCCCGAAGCGTCAGTCGAGCGCACCGGCCCCGAGATGTCATCGCCAACGGACAGTTCATTCTGACCACGAGGCGGGCGTACCAGAGCGCCGGAACCCACGCCGCTGTCAGGCAGGAGGTGGCGGAGGACCTGGCGTTAGCCCAGACGTTCATTCGCCGGGGACTGAAGCTCGACTTTGTTTTCGCTGACCGGCTGATGGAAACGCGTATGTATCGGGGATTGGCGGAGCTGATCGAGGGATGGTCCAAGAACATCTACCTCGGAGGCCGGCGGTCATTCCCCGATGAACCACTCCGCCGAGCGCTGGTGCCGGTAATGCTGGTTTCCGCCATGCTGTACTGGCTGCTTCCCTTCGCCCTCGTGGGCGAAGGTTGGCTTAGGGCGGGACACAGCTCTGGGTTCTGGGCCGGCGTAGCGGCACTCGGTTTGTCCGCCGGGTTCTGGATGCTGATCACATACGGAATGAAAGTCCCGGCACGCTACGGACTGCTCTATCCACTCGGGGTCCTTATGTCACTCTACATCATCCTGCGATCTACTTGGCGGGGAAGGGGGAAAGTAGAGTGGCGGGGGAGGACTTATGTAGACCCGACCTAGACGGGTCATCGTCGCTCGACGAGAACGTTCTGGGCGGGAATGCGCGCGCCGAGTACCCTGCCCTCCTGGTCCACGCGCAGGTGAAACTCAACCTCGCCGATGTCGAGCCTCAAGGAGTCCGTGCCGAGAGCTGAGAGCTTGGCACTCCTGGTCTGCCCGCCACCGAGATTGAAAAAGGTGATGTTGGTCCGTCCTTGCGCCGCCAACCGCGTTGCCTGCTCCAGCAGCGCGAAGGACAAATTCAGATAGGGAACCGCTCCGCGCTCGGTGCCGAAGACACGGGTAACCAGTCCGGCTCTCCCCACCTCGTCCACAGCCACGCTGTCATCCTTAAAAATCACCCGGGCGCGCTGGATGATCCTCGGCTTTACCTCGCCGGTAGTGGTGCCTTCCCGTACCGTGACCTCGATCAGCGGGAGCGTGGCATCCGGAGCGATGACGGCAGAGTAGTCCTGCGAGTTGTGGCTGGAGTTGTGTATGGCCAAGGTACCGGCCAGGTGAACCGGTGTCCGGGAAAAGCGCTCGGTGGCCACCGTGTCGCTCGCGTGGCGGACAATGAACTCGCCGCTATCCGCCGCCGTCTGCGCCCCGAGGCCGGTGACATAAGCATTGGGCACAGCCAGTATCAGGAGCGCGACTCGAAAGTTGTTGATCATGGTCAGGATGGTAGCCGGAGACGGGATCGAAAGGCAATTCCGGCACGGTGTGCGTCAATTCGATGCCGCACCACGAGGGCAGCATCGCCAGCGTGGAGCTTCGTCGCCGGAGCACGCCGCGCATGTCGATCGAGCAGGCCATCCGGGCCGTCAGATCATTGGCCGATTTGCCGCAGCTCGTGGCCGGCCTGGGCCACGCGCCATTGTGGGAGCGTGTTCCCCGGGAAGGATGGAATCGCCCCACTCGGGGAGGCTTTACCGTGATGGCCGTGGGCAAAACCGGGAGCGTGCCCTGGTTTGCCATCGAGAGTCGCACTCCTGAGCGCAGTGCAGCCAGTCTTGCTCGACGTCTGAGCCGCCGGGGCAGGATCAGCATAGTACTGGCACTCGACCCCGATGCGCGGCGCCTGGCCTTCGCGACAGCGCTCGACAAGCCGGCCCGGCTCGAGATAGCGCTGGATCAACCGGGGGCCGAGAGTCTGGCCTCGATTGCCCGGCTGGCGGGAAGACCCGAAGGAGGTCCGCTTGCTTTCGCGGTACAGGCTGCGGATGCGCTCTCGGCGGAGCCGGCGGGACGCCGCTTCTTCCGGGAGTTCCGCTTCACTCTCGAACGAGTGGCTGCGGGACTGCCCGGACCAATGCGGTCGGACGATCGCCATGCGCTGGCACTGCTGCAGCTGACCCGGGTCCTCTTCCTCTACTTCATCCAGGCGAAGGGATGGCTCGCCGGCCGAGACCGCTTTCTGGCCGAAGAAGTGGATCGGTGTCTGATGCGGGGGCGCAGAATCCATCAGGACCTTCTGCGGCCTCTCTTCTTCGGAACCCTCAACCAGATCCCGAGTCAACGGAGCCGGATGGCGACCTCATTTGGCGCCATTCCCTTTCTCAACGGCGGGCTCTTCGAGCCCCATCCCCTGGAGCGTCGCTTTCGGGCGAATATCCCCAACCAACTCTGGCGCCAGGCGTTCGATCGGCTCTACGAAAGATTCCATTTCACAGTTGTCGAAGGGAGCAGCGGCAGCATAGCACCGGATATGCTCGGCCGGATGTTCGAAGGAGTGATGGAGCCGGATTTGCGGCGTGCCTCAGGGACGTTCTACACCCCAGCGTCGCTGGTGAAGCAGGTCGTGGACACTGCACTTGTGGCGCTCATCAGCGGCCGGCTGGGCTGCAGCGAAGCCCTGGCAGAGCGACAACTGGAGGATGCGGGTGGATCGTCGGTGGCTGAGGTGCTGCGCGGGGTCACGGTTCTGGATCCAGCTGTCGGCTCGGGTGCTTTTCTCCTCGGTACCCTCGAGCGTCTAGCGAGCATCGCCTCGGAACCAGCTGTTGCCGTTGCCCGGAAACGGGCGGTTCTCCGGCGCAACCTCTTCGGTGTGGACCTGAATCCCACCGCGGTGCGGCTGGCGGAGCTGCGCTTGTGGCTGGCCGTGGTGGCGGACGATCGGACCGAGCGGCCACAGGATATCCGGCCACTACCGAATTTGGATTGTCTCATACGCCAGGGAGACAGCCTCTTCGATCCCATAGGTCAGATCACCATAGATCGGCCTCAAAGTGACAAACATCGGAGGGAGCTCACGGGATTGCGGCGGCAAGTGGTGACCGCCACCGGCCCGACCAAACGCGCTCTGGTTCGCCGGCTGCGCGCGCTGGAAGCCGAGGCCCTGGATCACTCACTGGGATGGGCTGAAACTCAGTATCGCTCGGAGATAACCGCCGCTCTGTTCCAGGCACGAGGAGGCGACCTGTTTGGACGGCGGAGGGGCTTGGACCTCTCAGGGCGGAAAGCGGTCGTCCGGCTCAGACGAGAGCTCCATCAAATCCGCCAAGCGCGTCGCCGACTCGCGCGCGAGGGCGGCCTCCCCTGGTTTCACTACCAGAGTCATTTCGCGGATGTGTTCGCCAACGGGGGATTCGACCTGGTCGTTGGCAACCCTCCCTGGCTGAGGTCGGAGCAGATCCCGCCAGGAGTGCGGAGGCGGTTGGCGGGACGCTATCACTGGTGCCGGGGAGGATCGCAGCGCTACGGCAAGGGTCCGGACATGTCGGTGGCCTTTCTCGAGCGGGGATTGGAGTTGCTGGCACCCTCGGGCGTTCTGGCCATGCTGGTGCCAGCCAAGATCACGAGCGCCGGCTATGGTGTGCCGGCACGGCATTCACTGGCGAGCACCGTCACGCTCCATGCAGTTGCCGATCTTACGACGGAGTTGCGAAGTCAATTCGACGCCCTCGTATACCCCATGGCCATTGTGGCCGGTAAGGTCCCTCCCAGCCGAGACCACCGGGTTCGGCTGCACCTCAAGGTGGAACATGGAGCCAGCATCCCTCAGTCGGAACTGCGGGGTGGCCAGCCTTGGATTCTCGTCGGCAATCGGCTGAGAGATGCCCTGGCGGAGCTAAAGGGCAGCCACCCTCGACTGGGCGACACCCTGGTCGCTCACTTGGGCGTCAAGACCGGTGCCAACCACCTGTATTTGAACCCACCGGTCGAGCTCGAGCCGGCGCTTTTACGGCCGGCAATCCGAGGCAGGGACATACGGCCATTTCTCTGTCGGGTGGGTGCCAAACTGCTCTGGACCCATGATGAGCAGGGGCAGCCGCTCG
Organism: Gemmatimonadales bacterium; assembly: GCA_035695405.1. Taxonomy (GTDB): domain Bacteria; phylum Gemmatimonadota; class Gemmatimonadetes; order Gemmatimonadales; family GWC2-71-9; genus CAVVWJ01. The sequence continues at coordinate 16,752 of DASSED010000242.1, read as the reverse complement.
CTACGCTGCCAGCGAGGGCGGCAGCATACCTGAGCGCCCACCTGATGGAGCTACGCTCTCGCAAAGACTACAAGAGCGGAGCACCGTGGACCTTGTTCCGGGTCCTTCCCTCCCTCGCCCGGTACCGGGTCGTCTGGGCTGATCTCGCCAGCCAGGTTACCGCCGCCGCTCTTACCACCCAACGTGATCGCCGGCTGATTCCGTTGAACAGCTGCTACGTCGCCCCCACTGCACGTCGTCTAACCGCCGAATGTCTATGCGCGTGGCTCAACTCGAGCTGGATCAGAGCCGCTGCCCGGCTTGGGGCAGTGCCGGCCGCCAATGGCTTTGCCCGCTTCAATGCGCAAACACTTGCCCGGCTCCCTTTGCCGAATGGGGTTCTCTCTGATCCTGAGCTGGGCCGCATCGCCAGGGCAGGACGTGCCGGAAGGACCTCTCAGGAGGAACTCGACACTATCGTATCGCGACACCTCGGTCTGTCCGCAGCCACCCAAAGTGCATTCCGCAATTTCATCGGTACCGACAATAGTCGCTGAGTCGCTGGTCCCTGTACCCGACCCGCTTCTCACCGCCTTGAACCCCGGGCCCGCAGCGTCACCGACTGCCGTTGCAGCTTCGCTGGCTGCTTCGCTCGCTCCAGCGGAGGACACCGCAGCACCGCCTGCGTGGCTCTATCCTCAGCAGGTACCCAGCTATCGCCGGACCCTTGCAGCTCTACGCCGCTACCGAGGCGCACTCCTCACTGACCCGGTTGGCACCGGCAAGACTTACATCGCGCTTGCCGTCGCGGCCACGCTCAATCGAGGCCGTACCACCTGCCTGGTGCCGGCCACGCTTCGGGCTCAGTGGCAGGACACCGCAGGCGCGCTTGACGTTCCGGTCATCATCCATTCACACGAACAGGCCAGCCGGGGCAACCTGCCGCCTCCTCGAGGCGTGGTACTCATCGACGAGAGCCACCATTTCCGGAATCCACTCACCCGGCGGTACGCTCACGTCGCGTTGTGGCTCGTGGGCCATTCCGCGTTACTGGTCACTGCCACGCCAGTGGTGAACCATCTCCGAGATCTGGCGCATCAGCTGCTCCTTTCCGTCCGGGATGACGCCCTTCTGCTCGATGGAATCGTCTCCTTGAAGGCGCTCCTCTCGAGTGGACACAGCCGTCCGCCCCTGGGACAGCTGGTGGTCGAGGCCGATCATCCCAGGGAGCTTCGACCCGCTCGGGTCTATAGAACCAGCACTTTCACGAAGCACGAAGATGAATCGGCCAGGTGCATCATGCAGTCACTGGGACAACTCCGCCTCTCTCAGACATCGTCGACGGCGGCGTTGCTGACCAGCGTCCTCCTGCGAGCGGCGGCGTCCAGTCCTGCTGCACTGGAAGGCTCACTACGGCGCTATCGCCGCTTGCTTCTGCACGCACGCGACGCGCTGGCAGCAGGCCGATCCATCGACCGCGCGGAGCTCCGGCACTTCACCGGCGATCTAGGGGATCAACTGATTTGGTGGGAGCTCATGCCGGATCGCTGCTCGGAGCTCGAGTTGGAGCTGGGTGACATCACGGTTCTGGACCAGATAATCCGGCAGGTGGCGGGCCGAGCGGAAAACGCGGATGAGAAGCTACAACGTCTTCGCGATATTCTCGGGGACGACATGCCAACCCTGATCTTTACCACCAGCAAAGACACGGTTCGCTACCTGAGAGACCGACTCGCCGATCTGCGGCCGGCTTGGTGCACTGGGGAGCGGGCGGGTATAGGGAGGACCAGCATGCCCCGGTCAGAGGTATTGAGCTGGTTCCGGGCAGACGCTTCTTTCATCGCTGCGCCCGAGCACTTGATCGTCACCGATGTTGCTGCCGAAGGTCTGGACCTGCAACGCGCCGCTCGGGTGGTGCACTACGACCTGCCCTGGACTCCAATGCGCCTGGAGCAGCGGGAGGGCCGCTCGATCCGCTACGGATCTCCTCATGCCCAGGTCACTATCGTCCGATTTGCGGTCTCGGACATTTTTGAACGATCGCTTGGGTTGGAACATGCCATCCTCCGCAAGCAAGGGCTGCCAGCCTCCGCGGGCCTGGGGCCAGCCGGGGGTGAACTGTGGCGCTGGCGTGCCCAGCTGGCCACCCAATACTCGGCACTTCAAGGTACCGCAGGGACGGCCAGGGTCGCCGGTGCGGCGGCAGGGATCCTGGCCGGATTCACCTTGCACCATCCAGACACCGGCACCCAGCTCTCCGCCAGCGTGATTTGGTTAAAGCCGGATGGATCCTGGTCTGATTCTGCCGAGGTGGTGTCGATGCGGCTGGCAGAAGCCATAGCGGCCAAGGAATTGGCTCCGGTCGGCAGCGAAGTACTGCGAGACTGGCTGATCCGGTTGGCTGTTCCCTTAAAGCAACGCCTGGACTCCAGGCAGGGCCGTCGCTGGATAGAGGCGAACCCGCAAGCTTCAGCTCGGCTTCTGTCCGCCAGGCTCCAGTCGCTGATCCAGCAAGCTGCACGGTTGCGCCAGCCCGTCAGACTCATGCAGTTGGAGCAAGCCATCGCGTTGGTGGCGCGAGGGCACACGGCAGGAGAGGAGTCGCTCCTGCAGTATCTGGTCAACCTTCCGGATGAAGCGCTGCTACAGGCGCTGGCCCGGCTGCCCGAGCGAACTCATCCACCCGACGTTCTCGCGGTGCGCCTGACCGGATTGATCGTGTTCGATCGAGGCCAAGCCTGACTAGCTTCAGAATATGGACGGATTGCGGACGGTTCTTTTCGACCTCGACGGCACCCTGATCGATTCGGTCAGGCTCATTCTCGACAGCTACCATCACACCCTCACCCAGCACGGTCTCCCTGCGCGATCGGACGAAGAGTGGCTGAAGGGAGTGGGGACTCCACTGCACGTACAGTTTGCCGAGTGGGGAGACCTGCCCGAGCAGCTGGAGGCGATGATAGCTACGTATCGGGAGTACAACCTGCGGCATCACGACCGAATGGTCACAGTTTACCCCGGTATAGTGGAGGCTGTCAGAGAGATCAAAGCTGCCGGACGGCAGACCGGGGTCGTCACCAGCAAGAACCGGCAGGGGGCCCTGCGGGGACTCAAGCTGGTCGGCTTGGAGGCGCTCATGGACGTCCTGGTGTGCGCTGACGAAGTCTCCAATCCCAAGCCCCACCCCGAGCCGGTCGAGAAGGCGGTGCAGCTGCTGGGGGCCGAGCCGGGCACGACGGTCTACGTGGGAGACAGTATCCATGACATGCATTCAGGGAGAGCCGCGGGGGTAAAGACCGCTGCCGCCCTGTGGGGGCCGTTCGGAAAGGACCATCTGGAAAGTGCAAGACCGGATTATTGGCTGAAGACACCCAGGGAGTTGGTCGAGCTGGTTGGCGGTACACCGGGCTAGGCGCTAAACCGAAGCGTCCAACACCTCCCTCAGCCGACGCATCAGGGTATCAACTGTGAATGGCTTCTCGATGAATGCGGTACCCGGTGGCATCGCCCCGTTGTTGGCCACACTCCGTTCGGCATAGCCTGACATGAATACCACGCGGAGATTTGGATTCCGGACCCGCAGCCGTTCGACCAGCTCAGCCCCGCCCATCTCGGGCATGGCAAGGTCGGTCAAGACCAGATCGATAGCAGACGGATTTTCCTCATAAATCCGGAGTGCCTCGGTACCATTTCCCGCCTCGAGCACCCGGTATCCGTGCCACTCGAGCAAGCGCCGCACTGAGGCGCGAACCGTGGCTTCGTCCTCGACCAGGAGGAGGGTCTCGGATCCTCCACGGGTCTCCCGCGGCTCGGGAGGCACCATGGCGGGTTCCGAACCGGTATAGCGGGGCAGATAGATAAGGAATTCGGTGCCCTGCCCAACTGCACTTTCCACCCGTACGTGCCCGCCGCTCTGCTCCACGATGCCGTAAACTGTCGGGAGGCCGAGGCCGGCTCCGCCCGCGCCGTGCTTGGTCGTAAAGAATGGCTCGAAAATGTGGGCCTGAGTCTCGGGATCCATGCCCGTGCCAGTGTCTATCACCGACAGAATCACGTACTCGCTCTCACCGCCCTCCCCATCGAGCACATCGGCCGCGTTCCTGGTACTGATTGTCACCCGACCGCCCCGAGGCAGGGCATCTCGGGCATTCAGTATCAGATTCACCAAGACTTGCTCCAGCTGACTGGGGTCGACCATCACATTGCTGGTGCCCGGATCGAGCAACAGATCCAGGGCAACCCCGCCACCGAGCAAGCGGCCCAGCATCGGCTCCAGCTCCGAGAGCAGGGTTCTGAGCGATACTACCTTCGGCTGTAGCACCTGACGCCGGCTAAAAGCCAGCAGCTGCCGGGTCAGCCCTGCCGCTCGTTGACCGGCGTGCTGGATCTGTTCGACGTCCGACCGCAGCGGATCATTGGGCCGAAGCTCCTGCAGTATCAACTCGGCATAACTCAGGATGCCGGTCAGCAGGTTGTTGAAATCGTGGGCCACACCGCCGGCCAGCCGGCCGATCGAGTTCATCTTGTCAGTCCGGCGCTCCTGGTCCTGCTGGCGAGCCGCGGCCGCCTCGTGAGCCCGTCGCTCAGTGATGTCCTCGCTCACGCCGACTGCTCCGACGGTGGCGCCTTCGGCGTTCCGAACTGGAGCCGCCGAGGTGGCGAGAACCCGTTGACTACCATCGGGCAGATCCAGGCTGACTTCCTCCGGCCCCGAGACTATCCCGCTGGCCAGGGTGCGGGCGACAGCCCAGTCGGCGCTTCCCAATCTTTTTCCGCTCGAGAGCCATTTGGCCCTGAGGCTCGCAAGTTGATCGAGGCCCTGGTTCCGCAACGAGCCCCAGATCCGCTGGCTCGCCGCGTTTTCCAGGACGATCCGACCATGCCGATCCACGATCCAAATCCCCAAGGGCAGGGCATCGAGCACTTGGCTGAGCCGTCGCTCGGACCGGCGGCCTTCGGTGAGATCAGCCATGGCACTGACCACCCGGGTCGGTGCTCCGGTCTCGTCGTGAAGGATGTAGGCTCGATCTTGCACCACAGCATAGCCGCCGTCCGCCCGGCGGAAACGGTACTCCTCGGACCAGACGCTCTCGCCTTGCGCGATGGCTCCGTTCAGGCTCTCGACGACCCGTTCCCGGTCTTCCGGATGCAACCGGTCGTACCACCAGTCCGCAGTGTCACCGAGTTCGGGCCGCTGATAATCGAGCAGCGGGCCCGTCCCGGGATCCCAGCTCACCGCATTCGACGACAAGTCCCAGTCCCAGATCATTTCTTGGGACGCCTGGGCCACCAGCCGGTAGCGCTCCTCGGACGACCTGAGAGTGGATTCGGCTTCTTTCCGATCGGTGATATCCTGAATGCCCACTATGAGGTGGGAGGGCTCGCCCTCCTGTGCCGGAACCAGGGAGACATTCACCAGAGCCCAGAGGATGTCGCCCGAGCCAGTGACGAACCGCTTCTCGATGTGGTAATTCTGGGCCTCGCCGGCCAGCAACAGGCGCATGGCCTCCCGATCCGCCGGGACGTCGTCTGGGTGGGTCCGAGCCTCGACCGGATAGCCAATCAAGTCGTCGGCGGAAACGTGGAGCAGGTCCGAAAGGGCCCGGTTGACCCGGAGCCAGCGCCCATCCAGGGAGATGGTCGCCAGCCCTACCCCGGCGTGCTCGAATGTGCTCTGGAGCTGCTCGTCACTCTCCCGGCGCCCCAACTCAGCATGGCGCCGCCGTCCAATCTCACGCCGAAGCTCGATCTCGGTGACGGCGCAGGCGGCGAGGTCCTTGAGCAGGGCGATGTCCCGCTCAGACCACAATCGCGGCATCTTGTCGACAACGCTGAAGCTGCCGATGGTCTGCCCGTCGCGGGTGACCAGGGGTACCCCGGCGTACGAGACCCATCCCAGCTCCCGGATCGCGGTGCTGTGGCGCAGCAGCGGGTGGCGGCGGGCGTCTTCCAGGATCAACTGCTCCCCGGTCGAAACCACCTGTGAGCAGAAGGAGAAGGAGATCGGGGCCGCGCGACGGCTGGCCCATGGTTCCGGTAACCCAATGGCACTCTTGAAGAACTGACGATCTTCGGCCACCAGGGATATGAGCGCCACAGGAGTGCCCAGCAGGCGGGAAGCCATGCGGGTCAGGCGGTCAAAGCCCTCTTCGGGAGGGGTATCCAGAAGGGTGGTATGGCGGAGGGCTGCCAACCGATCGGGGCGTGTGAGCAGACTGTAGGTCATAAGCCCCGGAACCGGGTAGCATCCTCCCGAACTCCGCCAGTGAGGCGGAGGGACCAATGTGGAAATGTGCCTCTGAAATAGGACCCGTCAAGAATGCAAAATCTTGCCAACCCACTGGCGTGAGCTATCTTCCGGCCGCTCCAGCCATCACCAAAGGTTGCCGCGATGAGACTCCTCCCCCGCGACGAGAAGTTCTTCAACCTCTTCACCTCAGTTGCGTCCCTGAGCGTCGAAGCGGCCAAGCTTCAGCTGGATTTGCTGAAGGCGGACGGACTGCACCGTCCTGCAATAGTGGATGCGATCAAGCGGCTAGAGCACGAAGCGGACCAGATCACCCACGAGGTCGTCACCCGGCTGGACCGAGTTTTCATCACCCCTTTGGACCGGGAGGACATTCACCTATTGGCCTCACGGCTGGATGACGTGGTAGATCTGATCGACGGGACCGCCCACCGGGTTCAGCTCTACCGGGCGGGGGAGGCCCCGGCGGGAGCCATCCTCCTGGCCGGCGTCATCGTTCGGGCCACCCAGGCACTCGAGGTCGCGGTGCGCAGCCTGGAGAAGAACAAGGACCGTACGGTCCTGGACGCCTGTGCCGAGATCAAGCGGCTGGAGGAAGAGGGCGACTCGCTGTACCACGAATGGGTGGCCGAACTTTTCGACGGAACGCCGGACGCCTTGATGGTTATCAAGTGGAAGGAGATCTACGACACGCTGGAAAAAACCCTCGATCACATGGAGGACGCGGGCAACGTGCTGGAGTCCATCTCCATCAAGCACGCCTGAACATGGATCCCACAGTCGCGGTCGTCCTGATCATCATCGGGATCGCGCTGATCTTCGACTTCATCAACGGCTTTCATGACAGCGCCAACTCCATCGCCACGGTCGTCTCCACCAGGGTCTTGTCCCCCGGGGTTGCTGTGGTCTGGGCGGCCTTCTTCAACTTCGTTGCCGCGTTCGTCATCGGGACAGCCGTCGCCAAGACGATTGGAAAGGGACTGATCGATGTCAGCGTGGTCGACCCCAATGTCATCCTGGGTGGACTGATTGGCGCCATCGCGTGGGACCTCATCACCTGGTACCTCGGCCTTCCCAGCTCCTCGTCGCATGCACTGCTCGGGGGCTACGCCGGAGCCGCCATCGCCAAGGCGGGCTTCGGGGCACTGATCCTCAGTGGGTGGGTGCTCCCAGTGCTCTTCATCGTGGTCTCGCCATTGCTCGGCATGGCCATCGCGCTGGGCTTGACCGTGGCCCTCTCCTGGCTGCTCAAGGATGCGCGGCCGGGTCCGCTGGATCGGGTTTTTCGCCGGCTTCAGCTGGTATCGGCAGGCTTGTACTCGCTGAGTCACGGCGCCAACGACGCTCAAAAAACCATGGGCATCATCGTGAGCCTGCTGGTGGCGAGTCACACCAGCTTCGAAAACCAGAGCGGATGGCTACGCCGGCTGTACTTGCCCACCGCCGATCACATTCCGCTCTGGATCATTCTGGCCGCGCACGCCGCGATCGCCATGGGGACTGCAGCCGGCGGATGGCGGATTGTAAGGACCATGGGTACCCGGATCACCAAGCTCCGGCCATTCGGCGGGTTCTGTGCGGAAACGGCGGGCGGAATCACCGTGTTGCTGGCTTCCCAATTGGGCGTGCCGGTCAGCACCACTCACACCATCACCGGTGCCATCGTCGGAGTGGGGGCAGCTCAGCGTTTGTCGGCGGTGCGGTGGGGAGTCGCCCAGCGAATCGTGTGGGCTTGGATTCTCACCATGCCGATGAGCGCCGCGATTGCCGCGGTATCGTATTTGTTCTTGAGCAAGCGGATTTGAACGGTGGGTCAAGCTCAGGCTGCGCGGATCAGGCTCCCGCTATCGATCACGTCCTGGTAATCACGAAGCAATCTGTCGTAGACCTCGTTCCATCCACGTTCCTGGGCGGTTCGCTTTCCACCTTCGGCTAACCTCCGGCGCAGTTCCGAATCCAGCAATAGCCGCCGGAGTCCGTCGGCGACGGAGTCCGCGCTGTTGGGTGCCACCAGCCACGCATTGTCTCCATGGCGGGCAAACTCGAGCACTCCACCCGCCGCCGCAACCAGCGAGGGCAGTCCCGAGCCCATCGCCTCGAGCAGCGAGTTGCCGAACGTTTCGGTGGCAGATGGGAAAGCGAAGACGTCAGCCGACGCGTAGGCAGCGGACAAGTCCCTCCCGTGCATCAGACCCAGAACGTGCACGCCGGGGATCTCACGGCGCCGGATTTCATCCTCCAACGGCCCACGTCCAACCAGCGCCAGTTGAGCCGATCCGCGCATCGGGGCCAGATCCTCCCAGGCCTCGATCAAGAGCATGAGGTTCTTCTCTCGCGCGATTCTCCCGATGTACGTCACCAGCAGATCCCGGGGCCCGAGCCCCAACGCTCGGCGGTAGTCCTCGCTTCGAAAACGCGAATGAAAGACGTCGGGGTCTACCCCGCGACTCCAGATGCCGGTATGCATAACGCCCCGGCTGTGGAGGTGCTCTTCGTAGATACGAGAAGGGCAGAGCACACACTGCGCCTGCCCATAAAACCAGCGGAGATAGCGCCACCCCATTCGAAGCGCCCAATCGACACCATATCGGGTTGCGTACTTGTCGTAATCGGTATGGGCTGAGGCAATGATGGGGAGCCGAAGTTGCCGTGCAGTCTTGAGCCCGGCAAGACCGAGCGCGAACTCGGTGGCAACGTGGACGACATCGGGCTGGAATCTGGCGGTGTCCTCCACCACATCACGCAGCCGGGGAAAGGCCCACTGCACGTCGGGATATAGAAAAAGAGGAATGCTGGGAGAGCGGTGGACCTCACGTCGGTCCGACAGGCCGGCCGGTAACGAGTAGGTGGCGGTGTACACCCGTACCTGATGACCCCGTGCCTCGAGGCTCTCGGTAAGCCGGAGCAGGGTGACGCCGACGCCACTGACCATGGGCCAGTAAACTTCGGAAAACAGGGCTACCCGCATTCCGTAAGGCTACGCCCCCACCCTGCTCGCGACAAGTCCATAGCTGTAAGGCCGGTACGTCACTGATACCGGCCGGTTATACATTCCGGCATGAAGATCCGTGAGCCCTTCAACGGAGCCTCCCACCTGATCGGGCTAGTGCTGGCCTGCATCGGCACGGCTGCCTTGCTTCAGATGGCGCACGGGCCCCGCAAGGTGACCGCGTTTCTGGTCTATGGCTCGACCCTGATCCTGCTCTATGCTGTAAGCTCCCTTTATCACTCGCTGTACTTGTCCCACCGAGCTCACCGCACGTTCCGCACGCTCGACCACATTGCCATCTACTTCCTGATCGCCGGAACCTACACCCCGGTCGCCCTGGTGACTCTGCACAACACGCTGGGGTATACTCTGCTCGGTCTGGTCTGGTTGGTTGCCTTGGCGGGTATTCCCTTCAAACTGTTCTATCTCGATGCGCCGGTCTGGCTGTCGACCGCCACCTATCTGGGGATGGGGTATCTAGCCCTCATTGCGGTGGTTCCCCTGGTCCACGCGGTCTCCTGGAAAGGGGTTTCCTGGCTGGTGCTGGGCGGTCTGGCGTATACGGTGGGGGCCATCATCTACTCTGCGGAACGACCGGATCCATTTCCGGGGCGTTTCGGACACCACGAGATCTGGCACGTCCTGGTCATGACCGGTAGCGCGTGCCACTTCGCCTTCATGATTCTCCACGTCGCCTGATGAAAGCTCTCGAGGTTCGAGCGCCGGAAGTGGAGGGCGCAGCGGAGCTGCTCACCCCTGATGCCCTCGAGTTCCTCGAACTTCTGATCCGGCAGTTCGGTCCCCGCAGAACCGAATTGCTGCAAGAGCGTGGAGCGGTTCAAAGGTCGCTGGCACAAGATCTCGTGCTCGACTTTCTCCCCGAGACCCAGGCCATTCGAAAAGGTGATTGGAAGGTTGCACCAGCGCCGAGGGACTTGGACGACAGGCGGGTCGAGATCACCGGTCCGGTGGAGCGGAAAATGATGATCAATGCCCTGAACTCCGGTGCCAAGGTGTTCATGGCGGACTTCGAGGATGCGTTGTCACCGCCGTGGGCCAATGTGGTGGCCGGCCAGGTGAACTGCACCTCAGCGGTTCAGCGAAGCCTGGATTACACCAGCCCCGAGGGAAAGCATTACCAGCTTCAGAAGCGGTTGGCCACCTTGGTGGTGCGCCCCAGGGGATGGCATCTTGAAGAAAAGCATGTGCGATACCAAGGCACGCCTATATCGGCCAGTCTCTTTGACTTCGGGCTCTACTTCTATCGCAACGCACAGGCGTTAGTGGATAGTGGTAGCGGGCCCTACTTCTACCTTCCTAAATTGGAAAGCCACACCGAGGCCCGACTCTGGAACGAAGTCTTCAACCTGGCCCAGGATGAGCTCAAGATCCCCAGAGGCACCGTCCGGGCGACTGTTCTGATCGAGACCATCTTGGCCGCGTATCAGATGGACGAAATCCTCTACGAACTGAGAGAGCATGCCGCCGGGCTCAACGCTGGCCGTTGGGACTACCTGTTCAGCATCATCAAGAACTTCCGAAGCCGTCCCGATTTCGTGTTACCGGACCGGGCGCAGCTCACCATGACCGTACCCTTCATGCGGGCGTACACCGAGCTTCTGGTGCAGACCTGCCACCGGCGTAATGCCCATGCCATCGGCGGTATGGCGGCTTTCATACCCAACCGCAGAGATCCGGAGATCAATGAGAGAGCGCTGGCTCGTGTGCGGGAGGATAAGCGGCGTGAGGCTCAGGCGGGCTACGATGGGGCTTGGGTGGCTCACCCGGATCTGGTGCCGGTAGTGGAGGAGGTCTTCAATGAGGTGATGGGGTCAAAATCAAACCAGAAAGACCGACAACGAAACGACGTGGTCATCCGTCGAGATCAGCTCACTGACGTGAGGGTTCCGGGCGGTCAGATCACGGAAGCTGGCGTGCGCAACAATATCAGTGTGGGGCTTCAGTACCTCACCGCCTGGTTGGGAGGGTCGGGAGCGGTCGCGATCAACAATCTGATGGAAGACGCTGCCACTGCGGAGATCGCCCGGTCCCAGCTGTGGCAGTGGATCCACCACGGAGCCAAGACTGAAACGGGTGTGCCCATCACGATTTCACTTTGCCGATCGATTCTCGTGGACGAGACCGCCAGGCTGAGGAACGAAGTCGGAGACGGAGAGCGGCTGCGCAGTGCGGGCGAACTGCTGGATTCCCTTTTCTCGGCGGACGAATTTCCTGAATTCCTCACCTTGGCAGCGTATCAGAGACTGAACTAAAAAAGCTAGGAGCTAGGAGCTAGGAGTCGGGACCTAACTCCCAGCTCCTGACTCCGAGCTCACTGGGGCGGCTGGGGTCGAACCAGCAACCTCCCGGTTAACAGCCGGGCGCTCTGCCAATTGAGCTACACCCCAAGGTGAGAACGCTGGGTGGTGTGAGGGGTAGTGACTTTATCCCTGCGTGCCCCTCAAGGTCAAGACTGATGGAGCCTTGGCTTCACCGGTCCTGGACCAGCAGCTCCATACGGGGCGCACTCCCCGGAGCAGATAGAATCCGGCCGAGATGAATATTGGTGAGCGAGGTGGTGCAGACGTCGGCAGGAAGCTGATGGCGGAGATGGGTCGTGGTCACCGCGACCACCCTCATCCCTGCAGCATGAGCAGCCTCGACCCCAGCCGGCGCATCCTCCACTACCAGACAGTCCGCTGGAGCAACGCCGAGCTCGGCAGCCGCGAGCAGATAGACATCGGGACTAGGCTTCCCGTGGGCTACGTCCTCGGCGCACACCAACACCCTGGGGACGGCTAGTCCGGAGCCGCGGAGCCGCTCGATGGCCATGGTACGGGTTCCCGATGTAGCCACGGCCCAGGTCCCTCGGGGCAATGCCTCCAACAATCGGCCAGCCCCTTCCAGCGCCTGGAACCGGCCGTCGCCCTCATACTCCTCAGGTACAAACGCGGCGACCTCCGCCTCGGCGTCCAAATGCGGCGCCGCAAGCCGAATGGTTTCCAACGCTCGACGCCCGTGACATACCCGAAGAAAAGGCTCCTCGGGGAGTCCCTTTGATCTAGCCCAACGACGCCACTGCTCCTCTACATACGCGGTGGAGTCGACCAGGACACCGTCCAAGTCAAAAAGAATGGCCCGACACTCGAAACATTTCATGGTGAAGCTGCACGGCTCTGCAAGATCTGATCCGCCGCGAACCCAGGTGACCGGCGGAGAAGGTCTACTGGTCACAAACAGGAATCCCTGGTGCCGTACTTCGGACCCCTTGCTTGTCTGTAGCGGGTCGTTCAGGCACGGCTCCGACCCAGATCACGCAGCTTCCTCCGGGAAACCGGGAATGAGTTGCCTTGGCCGCCCAGGAATGGGCATCAGCCGAAAGGATTTTGACCCTTACCCCGGGATGCCAGAGATACTGAAGGGCGAGTGGCTCGGTGCGACGAGCGTAAATGCCCTGCATGGCGAACCACGTAATCTGCGAACGGACCAAGTTTCGAAGATCCACCTTCATGGCGATGGCTGGATCCACGGTGGCAAGAGCGTTGCTGGTGTCGAGGGAGGATTTTCGATCCAGGGTCTGGGACACAGGGCGAGCATCATCGCAGACGGTAAAGCCTTCCCTTCCGCTTCGGACATACTTCAACGTGGTGGGCGGCGCCTTTGCTTTCCCCACGAAGGTGACGCAGTCTCTGCCCTGCAACTCCGGGTGAGTCCCACTCGCAGCCCACCCCTCGGGCGTAATCCAGAGAAAACGAACGTGGACACTGTCCTCTGGGTTGAAGTGGATGAATGAAAACTCCTCGCTGTAGGCCCCATTTTCGGCGTAGAACGCTTCCTCGGCAGCCACGAGTGCTTTCAGGTTCTTCCGGATCTTGGCGAAGTTCTCGTCCTCCAGTGAGCGCTCGCTGTGGTCGTTCGCTACGGCGCTTCTGGGCCGAGCCACGCCCCTGGATGCCTTGGGTGGGTCCACCGGGACCGAGTCAGGAGTAGAATCCGAACTCATCGCGATCCTGGGGAAATTTCGAGGGAGCCGGTTACAGCTAGCCGCCAGGAATATGGCGGCGACCAAAGGAACAACTCGCATGCGCAGCAACGACATCTCCTGTCTCAACCCCGGATAGGCAGATCGAAATCTTCGCGCTCCAGCTCCCGGGTGATGGCGCTGCCGAGCTTGGCGAGTGGTGGGGCTTCGCTCCACCCGGCTGCCTCCAGGACGTGGGCGGTGAGCCGATTCACTGCGTCGGCTTCGGCCACACCGCTCGCGTTGGTGGCGGCCAGATCGAGCCAGGACATAGCTTCGGCAAAGGCGTAGCGCTCGATAGCTTCTTGTGCCGCAAGGATCGCAAAACGATACGCCAGAGCGGGTTCTCCGCCTCGGTCAGCATGGCGGGCAATCTCGCGAGCTGCCTCCTGCGCATCCCGCTCCGGGGTAACTCGTTCCAGCGCCAAAGCCAGGATCCGGTGGATTTCCCGGCGCCTCGAGGTGGAGAGTCCTTCCCGGACGACCTGGGCGATGACGGGGTGGGCGCAGCGGTAGACCGCGCCTTCTTCGATTACCAACCGCCGATCCACCAATGCATCGCCCACACCAGCCGCGTGCAATCGGGAGATACCATGGACGTGCGAGAGCACTTCGGTTCGGCAGCCTGCGCCGGCCACGGCAATGGTGGCCAGCAGCTCGCACAACTGGTCCGGGAGCCGCTCGATCCGTTCGGCGATGACGTCATGGACCGTTTGCGACATCGGTAGCTCCCGTCCCTGCTCGGAGAGCGCGCCGGTCGACGTGGTCCACTCGCCACTCTCCTCATCGACTGCCAGGAGTCCTTGGGCAAACATGGTTTTGAGCAGCTCGATCACGTAGAAAGGGTTCCCGGCCGTCACCCCGAAAACCCGATTGGCAAATCGGCGGGCACCCGTGGGCGTGCTCACGTGCCCCATCTCCCGGATCATTCGCCAGAGTTGCTCTTCGGTCAGAGGACCCAGGGAAATGGCCGTCGCGTGCTCCTGAGCTCGCAGGACTCGGCAGAGCCGGGCTGCGGGGGCGTCCCGCTCCAGCTCGCCCAGACTCACGGTTGCCAGCCAGAGGATGGGCGCCCGCTCGGAGCGGCGAATCAGGAACCGGAGCAGGTTGCAGCTGTCCCCGTCACACCACTGGAGATCATCGATCGAGACCACCACCGGCCGTTCCGCGGTGAGGGAGAGAACCATCTGGGCTACCCCTTCGAAGAGCCTCCACCCTTCGGTGGTATCTACCGAGGCTGCGGGCTCCGGAAGGGCCGGGAAACGGCTTCGGATCTCGGGGAAAAGCCGGCTGGCTTCACTGAGCCATTCCGGTGCTGTACCGCCGAGGCCTGGCGCCCCCAACGCATCGCGGAGGACCTCAACCACTGGCTCATACGGTGTGCCACCGCTGACGTCGTAGCCGTGCCCCCGAAGGACGATGCCTCCATCGGCCACCACCCAACGGACGAACTCCTCGGCCAAGCGGGATTTCCCGACGCCGGGCTCCCCTTGCAGCAGCACGATCTTGCCTCCGCCCTTGCGCACCGCTTTCCAAGACTTGAGCAGAGCGCTCCACTCCTCTTCTCGGCCGATCAGGCTGGCCTCGAACGAGGGGGCCCGGGCGTACCATTCGTCAGTGATGGGCCGGCTGCTGACCGGCGAAGCATCGGCCTCCACCCGGCGAACCAGGCTCAGAAGGTTCCGGCTGGGATCGCAGCCGGTTTCCCGCTTGAAGGTGGTCTTGAAATCCAGGAATCGGGCCAGCGCGCCGCCCCGATCCCCTGCGAGATAGCGAGCCTCGATGGCCAAGCGGGCGGCCTCGTCAGACAGCGGGTCGGAGGCGAGCCAGCGGTCGGCCGCGTCGACGGCGTCCCGCCAGCGCCATTGTCCCATTGCCTCGCGGGCCATTGTGCCGAGTGCATGATGGTATTGGCGGAGGAGCCCGCGCCTGGTCTCGGCCGCCCACTCATCGAATTGGGGGGCGTGACGAATCGAGAACCCGGCAAGGAAGCCAGGCACGTCGGTAGCGAGAGCAGCGTGAGGGTTTTGGGTGATGGTACTCCGGAAGGTCGAGGCGTCGCACTCGAGAGAGGGATCGAGATCGACCAGGGTTCGATTACAGCGAACCGTGTCGCCCAAGGTACCGCGGAGATGCTTCAGGGCTTGACGAAGCGACGCACGAGCTTCAACCTCAGACGATTCGCCCCAGAGAAGACCGGCTAATTCTTCGCGAGTGTGGGATCCGGGCTCCAAAGCCAAGAAGGTCAAGAGCGCGAGCTCTTTGGCACCGAGCCGGGCCGCGGTGCCCTCTGCGGCGAGGGTGACTGACGGAGGACCAAACAGTGTCAGGCAGACACCCATGGTACCAGACCTTTGTAGCGATGTTCCAAGGTACGCCGGATTCACGCGGCGGCAAGAGGCTTTTTCACGGAGTCTTCACGTCGGGTGTTCAGATTGGTCCCTAGTTCAAACGGCAAAATATCCCTCAACAGGAGTGAGATCATGTCGAACCCAGAGACCTTGAAGCTGACTCTCACCAGCGAGCAGAAGGAACAAATTCGCAAGGCGACGGGCAAGGATGCGGAAGTGCTGGAGTTGTCGGTCGAGGAGCTGGAGGAGCGGATCGCGCCCTCGATTTCGGTACGCCCGCACCGGTGGACATGAGAATTCACGATTTTTTCACGCTGTGAGCGCAACCTTGGCACACAGTTGTCACCCCATCGCCCCACGAGTCCACGTTCAGGAGGAACCATGCAGAACCCCAAAGAGCAGTTCCGGATCAAACTGACCCCAGAGCAGAAGTCCCAGGTTCGGGACGCGACGGGAAAGGACGCTGAGGCGGTGGAGCTTTCGGTCGAGGAGCTGGAAGAGCGTATCGCCCCGACGACGGTCACCTCCTTCAAGAAGGCCAACTAGCAACGATCGTCCGGGCAGCCGGGCAGTCTCTCCGCCCCGGCTTGCCGCCCGCCGGATGACTCGCTCCCGGCACCCAGGGCTGACCCCTGGGGCCGGGGCTCGGCGTGCCTCTAGCCCGCCTTTTATTTGGAGTTATATCCCTGTAATCCATGCACGACATGTTGAGCGCGCCGCCATCGGCTGAAGACCTGCGGGCGGAAGTTGAGCGCCTCAGGCTGCTGCATTCCATCAGCCTGGAGTTCAGTGCGTCCCTCGATTTCGATGAGCTGCTGCCCCGAGTCTTTCAGCGAGTGCTCACGGTTCTCGGTGCCGAGGGCGGCTCGCTCTGGATTGCCGAAGGCGACATGCTGGTGTGTCGGCTGGCACAAGGCGGTGCCGGGCAGAAGCTGATCGGTGCCCAGATGCCGGTGGGTACCGGATTCGTAGGCGACGTGGCCCAACGTCCCAGGACCACGATCGTCACCCGGGCCCTGGATGATCCTCGCTATCAGCCGCGGGTTGACTCGGGAGAGATGCTGGCACTGACGGTCATGGCCACGGCGATGACCGCCGGTGGTGTGACGGTCGGCGCCATCCAGGTCTCCAACAAGCTCACGGGCGATGGAATCTTCGACGACCA
>DASSED010000241.1:0-13789 GCA_035695405.1 Gemmatimonadales bacterium | reverse complement strand
ACCGCCACCAATACCCATGAATCGGGGTCGGGGAGTCCGGGCGCCATCGTAACCGTGATCTACAAGACTCCCAAGGATACGGCGGCCTTCGAGAGATATTACGCCGATACCCACCTTCCTCTGGTGACAGCCAATCAGACGGAGATCGGCTTCCAGCGGGCCGAGCTGACCAAGTTCGATTCCAACCTCGATGGGTCTCCTCCGGCACGATATCGCCAGGCGGAGCTGTACTTCTCCTCAGCCGATGCACTGAAGAAGGGAATCGCAACGCCGGGGTTCAAGAAAGTCGCCGATGATCTGGGGAAGTTCGCGACCGGAGGACTGGATGCCCTGAGAGGCGTGGAGACCAAGTAGCGTGCGACTCGCCGTCCTCGCGGCGCGACCCGGCTGGCATACCCGCGAGCTGGAGCGGGCGGCGGCCGAACGGGAGCACCAACTTACGGTGCTCCCGTACGAGGGACTGGTGGCTCGAATCGGCAGGGGGTCCGGCCTTCGAAGCAGGACCACGGAGCTGGATGAAGCCGACGTAGTTCTGCCGCGCATCATTCCATCCGGTTCGCTGGAGCAGATCATCTTTCGGGTAGACGCATTGCACCGAGTGGAAGAGCGGGGCGTACGGGTCATCAACTCTCCTCGGGCCATTGAACGAACGGTGGACAAGCTCTGGACCACGGCGCTCCTGGAGCAATGCCACATGCCCACTCCGGAAACCGTGGTATGTGACGACGTCGAGGAGGCATTTGCGGCATTTCGGGCTCTGGGCGATGTGATCGTGAAGCCGCTGTTCGGCTCGATGGGGCTGGGCATGGTCCGAGTCGCCGACGAGGAGATGGCATACAGAGTCTTCCGCACCATCGAGCAGATCCGAGGCATTTATTACCTGCAGCGAACCATCGATCATGACGGTGCTGACGTCCGCGCCTTCGTGGTCGGTGGTAACATCGTCGGTGCAATCGAACGGCGAGCCGCCGGGTGGCGCACGAACCTGGCCCGGGGTGGTACCGCACGTGGGATTCGACTCCCCCCGCAGCTGGCCATGTTGGCATGTCGCGCCGCCGCCGCCGTGGGAGCCGAGTACGCGGGCGTGGATCTCTTGACCGGCCGGGACGGTGTCACCTACGTGCTCGAGGTAAACGGGATCCCGGGGTGGCGGGGCCTTCAGAAGGCAACCGGAATCGACGTGGCCGGGCTGCTGATCGATTATGTGGCGCGCAATCCCGGGTGACCACACCAGCAGACGTAGCAGCCGCCGGGCAGCTGGCCTGCTTGCTGGAAGTCAGTGCACCCAAACCGGGAAACGTCTCACCTGAGCGGCATTTTCACGACACCAGGTACGAGGATTTCTTAGCTAGCGCGGTGGCTATCGGTCCGGCACTGGCCGCGGCTGGAATTGAGCCTTTGGGGACGACGGTGCGGCACGCAGTGGAGGCCACGCTTCGCTGGACCCGATCGAACACCAACCTGGGGATCGTGCTCCTGCTTGCGCCCCTCGCCAAGGCGGCGTTGGCTCAGGATGGTGGCCTGCGAGACCGGCTGGCACGGGTACTCGCGTCAACGACGGTCACTGACGCGCGCGAGGTCTATAGCGCAATCCGTAGCGCTCGGCCGGGCGGCTTGGGAGAGGCAGAGATCGAGGATGTGGCCGGGCCTCCGTCTGTCAGCCTTCGCGATGCCATGGCGCTCGCTGCGGATCGGGACGCTATCGCCCGGGAGTACGTCACCGATTTCGCGCTGACTTTCGGGATCGGAGTTCCGGCGCTGCAACAGGCCCGGCGGGAAGGGCTGTCGTGGTCTGACGCGGTGGTGGAGACCTCGCTGGCGTTGCTCGACACCTCCGCGGACACTCACATCGCCCGTAAGCTCGGCGGAGATGAGGCGGCGGCGGTCTCCCGTCGAGTGCGGCAGGTACGAGCTGCCGGTGGCACCCGCACCGAGCAAGGCCGCACCGCGTTGGCAACGCTGGACCAGGAGCTCCGTGATCCCCGGAACCGGCGCAATCCGGGAGCCACTGCCGACCTGACCTGCGCCGCATTGTTCGTCGTTATAATTGAAGCTGGTTGGGACCAGTAACGGAGAGCAGCCGTGCAGAGCACTTTTCGGGTCCAGGTCAGCAAGGACTACCTGGTCTTCGCGTCAGCCCACTTCATCACATTCAAGGGCCATCAGTGCGAGACGCTCCACGGGCACAACTACCGGGTGGGCGTCGCCGTAGAGGGTACGCTCGACTCGGAGACGCTCTTCGTGCTGGATTTCAGCGTCCTCAAGCAGATTACCCGCCAGCTCGTCGACAAGATCGATCACAAGGTTCTTCTCCCCACACTCAATCCGAAGCTCTCCTACCGCGACGAAGGCGAGCACATTGCCGTGGATTACTTCGGGAAGCCTACGTACGTCTTTCCCAAGAGGGACTGCGCCTTGCTTCCCATTCCCAACAGCACCGCCGAGATGCTGGCGCAGTATCTGGGAGCCCAGGTCAGGGAGGAGTTGTCAGCGGGTGGGTACACTCACCTGAGTGATCTGGAGCTGGAGGTGGAGGAGAATTACGGTCAGTCCGCCACCTACCACGAGGTGCTGGCTTCGGATTGAGCAGGCCGGATGACGGATTGTGCGAGCGCAGCGAGGTCGGCACCAGTCACTCTTCCGGTGTGAATGGCACTCGCAACCAACGCTCCGTCGCACCCCGTGTCTCGCATCCGCTCCAGATCACTGCGAGTGAGAACGCCACCACCGGCCAGCAGTCGAATCTGAGGAAAGCGACGACGTAAGGTCACCAGTAATCCCAGATCCACGCCACAGCCGGTCCCGATGCGACCCAAATCCAGCAGCAGGAGCGTTACCGCTCCGTTGGCCACAGCCTGCTCGGCGAGGCTCACCGCATCCGGGGTGGCACCCCTGGCATCCTGCATCTCGGGATGAAGAATGGGACTGCCCAGTCGGAGATCCAGGCTGAACACGACTCGGGACGAGCCTACTATGCGGAGAATGGCCGCCAGATCGGCAAAGGCGTGGAGCGACTCCAGTCCGATCACGACCTGACTGGCGCCGCAGGAGAGCACTTCCAGTGCGCCACCCGGCAAACTGGCGCCGGCATCTACCATGAGGGCGCCGGAAAATCCGGTGTGGAACTCGGCGAGCTCGCGAAGCAGCGTACGTTGGATGGGGCCACCCTGAATGCCGTCCAGGTCCGCGATATAGCATTCATGGATGTCGAGTTTGGCGTGAAACGCACGTAAGAGGGCAGCCGCATCGCCGACCCGGTCGGGCACCAATTCCGATTTGAGGGGTACGTACAGTGAACGCTCGCCGGCCTGCGCGTGAACCGCCATGCCGCCCGCAAGATCGAGCACCGGAATGATCTGCATGAATCATCTTAGCCCACGCTGAGCCAATGACCAACGTCGTCGGATGGGACATCGGCGGAGTCAACACCAAAGCGGCCCTGATTCCCTTGCAGGGAGAGGCACCACCCCGATGCGCGTGTCTACCCCATGCGGTGCAGCGCGAGCCGGGAGCGCTGCCTGGTGTGGTCATCGCTGCATTGGAAGCTGTGAGGGGAAGCCGTGAAGATCAGCACGCCATTACGATGACCGCCGAGTTGTCTCAGGCGTTTCGTACCAAACGCGAGGGCGTGAGTTACATCTTGGACGCCCTCGAAGCGGCGCTCCCACCGGAGCGGCTCTTCGTCTACACGGTGCATGACCAGTTCCTCCGGCCGCGTGAGGCGAGAACGAAGCATCTCGCGGTCGCCGCGTCGAATTGGGCCGCGACCGCACACTGGATTGCGGGAACAGTCCCCACCTGCATTCTGATCGATATTGGCACCACCTCGACCGACCTCATTCCGATCGTCGACGGCAAAGTGGCAGCCGAGGGCCTCACCGACCCGGAGCGATTGCTGAGCGGCGAGCTGGTCTATTCCGGGGCGCTCAGGACGCCGGCGGAAGCCGTTTCAGCGCAGGTGCCCCTCTGGGGCGGTACCTCGAGCGTGTCGGCCGATGGGTTCGCCTTGATCGGCGATGCCCATCTCTGGCTCGGGAATCTGACCGAGTCAGAGTACACCTGTCCTGCTCCCGATGGCCGAGCAGCCAACCGGCGGTTTGCCGGTGAGCGGTTGGCGCGAATGGTCTGCGCCGATCGCGACATGCTCGACGACCCCGCAATAGACGGCATCGCCACGGCGTTGGCCGGAGCTCAAGTTCAGACCCTCGCCGCGGCTCTCCAGCGTATTCGGCAACGCTGGCCCAGTATCCGGTTGGCCGTGGTGACCGGTCTGGGAGACTTCATCGGGACGAAGGCAGCCGATACCGTCGGGTTGGAAGTGCTTCCGCTGGAGGACCGTCTCGGACCCGCGGCGCGGGTCGCCCCTGCCTTTGCCGTCGCAGGGCTCCTGCGAAATTGGCTTAACCACCGCTGACCCGTGCCCAGCCACGGTGAGCTGGTGGTCGTCAAGGTCGGAGGAGGGCTCACTGCGATTGCCGGTGCGCTCGAAGGGGTCTGCTCCACCATAACCAGGGCTGCTCGACATAGACCCATTGTGGTCGTCCCGGGTGGCGGCCCTTTTGCCGATCTGGTTCGTCAACTGGATCGGACGATGAAGCTTTCGGCCGAGGCGGCTCATTGGATGGCCATCTTGGGTATGGATCAGTACGCTCATGTGCTGGCCGACCTCATGCCGGGCGCGGTGCTGGTCGATGATCCAGGGGAAATCGGAGAACTCCTGACGGCCACTCGACTGGCGGTGCTGGCACCCTCGCGCTGGATGCGCTCGGCGGATGTGCTCCCCCACAGCTGGAATGCCACGGGCGACAGCATCGCGGCGTTCGTTGCCGGAGCTCTGGGTGCCACCCGGCTGGTTTTGGTCAAGCCGGTGGCGGTGGCGACCGAGCCGCTGGATCCCTGCTTTGCGGCGACGGTCCCAGCCGATCTACCCTATGACCTGATTGGGTGTGAGTGTCTGGAGCAGCTGGAGGCGCAACTCAGGATGTAGCGCGCGGGCGCCGCATCTGCGGGCCCACCGCGGGACGCTTGCGGCTAAGATGCTCTACAAAGCGATCGGCGGGCACCGGGCGGCCCACCAAATACCCCTGGATCTCATCACATCCCTGTTTCTGAAGCAGGCTCAGGTGCGCCTCGGTCTCCACGCCTTCGGCGATGACCCGAAGTCCCAGCGCGTGTCCCATGGCGATAATTGCCGTCGTGATTGCCGCGTCATCCGGATGCATGGCGATCTCGCGGATGAACGACCGGTCGATCTTGAGCGTATCCAAAGGAAAGTGCTTGAGATAGCTGAACGAAGAGTAGCCGGTGCCGAAGTCATCAACGGCCAAGTGCAGTCCCATGGCGCGCAGGGCATGGAGCGCCTCAGTCCCCTCCTTGTGATGATTGACTAACACACTCTCAGTGAGCTCGAGACTCAGATAGCGGGGCTCCAATCCACTCGCCTGCAGCGCTCGCGACACGGTGTCGGTCAGCGAACGCTTGAGCTGCCGACTGGACAGATTGACCGCCACCCGAATGCGGGGGAGTCCCGACGCCTGCCAAGCCCGGTTCTGCAAACACGCCTGCTCCAGGATCCACTCGCCCATCGGAACGATCAGTCCGTTCTCCTCGGCAATGGGGATGAACTCGGATGGCAGCAGAAGTCCCAGCTCCGGGTGTCGCCACCGGAACAAGGCCTCGGCGCCCACGACGGTGCTGGTATAGGCATCCACGATGGGCTGGTAATGGATCTCGAACTCGTCCCGATCCAGCGCCCGCCGAAGATCGTTTTCCAGCGTCATCCGTTGCAGCGCGATCGTCGTCATCGACTTGGAGTAGCTCTGATAGCTGCTCCCACCTTGTTCTTTGGCCTTGTACATAGCCGTGTCGGCATGCATCAGCAGCGTATCGATGTCCTCCCCGTCGAAGGGGTAGATCGCGATACCGATGCTCGCATTGATGAAGATCTCGTGACTCCCCACCCGGACCGGGTGGGCAAAGCTGGAGAGAATGCGGCGAGCCAGCTTCGCAGCATCCTGAGGGTCGTGCAAGCCGGCCATTATGATGGTGAACTCGTCACCGCCGAGCCGGGCGACCTCGGGAATGAGAGAGGCGGTCGCCGGCCCCACCTCGTCCTCTCGCTCGCGGCAGCAGGAGCGCAGCCGGGAGGCAACATGGCGGAGCAACTGATCGCCCACTTCGTGACCCAGGGTATCGTTGATCCGGCTGAAGTGATCGAGGTCTATGAAAAAGGCGGCGACCAGCTTCTGATGCCGGCTGGCCTGCTCCAGGGCGAACGCCAGACGTTCCTTGTAGGAAAGGCGGTTGGGAAGACCGGTGAGACTGTCATAATACGCCAGCTCGCGAACCTGATCGAGCATTCTCGCATTGGCCAGCGCCACGGCGGCTTGATCGGCCAGCCGGCGCATCTGCTCCCGATCCTCATCATCGGGAATGAGGTCGAAGCGTTCGCCGAGAGCGATGACCCCAGAAAGCTGCCGCTGGTACGACAGGGGCAGCACCACGAAGGAGGTGGCTCCCAGTTCGGCCAGGGGCTCGAGATAGGGAGGGACGCTCTCATTGGCCCGAATCTCGAGCACCTCGGGTCCGGTCAGCAGAGACTGCACATCGGAGGGGCGGAAGCCGGTGCGCGCCACGATGCGCTTGCCGCCGTCCTGATAGTCCTGGACCACACTGCTCAGCGACTTGGCTCCGTCGGGGACTCCCAAAGTCACACTCACCATGCTGCAGGGAAAGACATCGCGGATCCGGGCGAGAATGGTATCCACGATCGCCGTTGCATCGGTCGCCGATAAAACGGCCCGATCGATTTCGGCCGCAGTCGCCAGCGCGTTGAACTGCCGTCCCAGCTGAACCGTCATGGTATTGAGCGAGCCGGCCAGTTGTTCGAATTCATCACCGCTATTCACGATCACCCGGCTGGTGAAGTCGCGCTGCGCGATCCGCCGGGTGGTCTTCTGCAGCTCCTCGAGCGGCAGGACGCTGCGCCGGATCTGGCTGATGCTCAACAGGAGGACCGCCAGGCCCGAGAGTCCCACAACGACGAGGAATGTGTTGGTGAACTCCACCATCGGCTCCAACACCTCGTCCCGAGATTCACTGAGCACCAATGTCCAGGGCGAGGAGGCGAACGCCTCATCGAGGGATATGCGAGCCGACGCAGAGAGATAAGACTGGGTCGATGAATCGGCCACCATACTGTCCAGCAGCGCCTCGGTCGTCTTGCTCGAGCCGGTCGGTACTAGCGGGCCCTTTCGCGAGCTGAACAGCACGTGAGCGGAGTCGTCGAAAACCACTACCCGGGTGGTGGCAGACGGCATGCTGACGTCCAGCGTGCCCCAGAGATACTCCGGACTGACCTCACCAATGAACGTGCCTCGGACCTCACCCCGTCGTACCAGTCGCCGCAGCAAGTAGATCCGGGACGGCCCCTGCTTCTGGTGAGCGGTAATAATCAGCGGCAGACCAAGGCTCAAGTCGGAGCTGTCACGCGGAGAGAGCCGGGGACTCTGAGAGAGTCGTCCGAACATCTCGGTGCGACTGCCGTCGTCACCCACGAATTCGAGAGCAACGAACCGCTGTCGTGCCAGCAGGTCGAGACCCGCGATCAGGGCCTGGCTCGCCGCGATCAATGCGGCCCGAGAGGCGGCGTTAGCCGAGGTCGACGGCTTGGCTGGCCGGTTCAAGACTATGCCGCCCATGGCCAACCGGCCGTCCAGATCTCCGGTTTGCGTCTGGTTGCCCAGCTTGGGCTTTGGGTGCGGTCGTGGCTTCCGGACCACTTTAGGCAACCGCTTGGCGGCGTCTACCTGGAGAATCGCTTTGGGAGTGATGCTCTTCAGCGTTGCATCCAGGAGCAGGAGACGTTCGAAGATGGCCTGACCCAGCGCGCGGTTTGCCTGCTGAAGCCGGTCCTCGCTCTGGTGATAGAGTTGCCTTTTGACGTGGCGGTAGGACAAGCCGGCCAAGACGGCCATGGGAACGAGGGCACATCCCACGAAAAGCAGCAGGAGTCGGCGGCCGAATTTGCTTCGAAAGGGAGCAGACGCAAAAGTCACAATTCTTCAGCCCGAACAGAGGGGAAGCCGTAGCTGACGCTGGTCGTTTCGGAGCCCTCCGCAGCCGAGCAAGTGTTATGCCCTGCAGAACAGGCTATAAGCGTTGGAATAGAGGCACTTAGCAGTGCAGGAAGGAGACAATTCTGCGCCGGTTCCTGCGTTTCGCGAAGGCAAGTCTGCTATGGGCAGATCTAGCTAGGGACTGGATCAGTAGCGGTGAGAGCTAAGCGCAGCGACCTCACGCGGTGGGCTGCCACCCGTCCCTCTCGCCCTCCTTCGCACGCCGCACCTCGAACCCCAATGACATCCGCGCCGACTCCGCGAAGCAGGTAGATGTCATCCGGCTTGAGCGCGCCGGCGACCGCAGCCACGAGACCCTCGCGATGCACCGCTCCGATCAATTGGGCCAGGGTTGCGGGCGGGAACCAGGAAAGCAGGCCCCGCCCGTCCTTGATGTAGGTGTCGACCAGTAGACCGGTTGCCCGGGACTCTGCCGCAAGCTCCAGAAGCACGTGAGGAGCGACTGTCCGGGCACGCCGAGCATCGGCATACGCCACCGGAATTATTTGAAGGATCGGGTGTCGGCTCGCGCCCCGGACGGTATGATGGATCAATCGCCTAATTGTCGCGGGCGAAGTTACTCCCGCAAAGCCAACCTTCAGGTAGATCGGGGAGGAATGATCGATGTGAGAGCAACCAGCGAGCGCGGAATCCACCTCATCGACCGAGCTGACATCCCCCAGAGCCACACTGATGCAGCACTCCGGCGGAACCCGTGACAGGATTGCCAGCAGTGTATCCGCCGACACTCGTCCCAATGCCCCACGGGCCGGCTCCTTCGCGTCGATGATGTCCGCTCCACCCTCGATTGCCGGCGCCACCTCGTCCGCTGATCTCACGCTCACCAACAGCTGCATGGAGGGACTCCTTGTGAGACTCTAAGGGCCTGATATGTTAGCAGTTAAGAACTTAGGCGGAAGCCCGATCGGAGGGGAGGCGGTGGAGTGCTGGAGGGGAAGATCGTACTGGTCACCGGAGCTTCGAGCGGGATCGGCCGCGCCATTGCCATTCAGAGCGCGAAGGCCGGTGCCGATCTGGTCATCACTTACCGCAAGAATCAAAGCGGAGCCGAGGCCACCGCGAGAGCCATCCAGGCAGCAGGTCGCCGTGCGGAGATAGCGCGCACTGATGTCAGCCGGCGGGAGGATGTTGCCCTGCTGACCGATCAGGTGCGAAATGCATTCGGCAGGGTGGATGTATGGATCAACAACGCCGGTGCCGACATCCTCACCGGAGAAGGCGGCCGGCTCAGCCGGCTGGAGAAGCTGGAGTTGGTCCTGGCGGTGGATCTCCGAGGAACGGTGCTCGCGTCATGGGCGGCCGTGGAGTTCATGCGCCGACAAGGAGGAGGCCGCGGCACCATCATCAACGTCTCCTGGGATCATATCAGCCTGGGAATGGAAGGCGAGAATCCAGGGATATACTCGGCGGCGAAAGGTGGGATCGCGAGCTTCAGCAAATCACTGGCGCGCGAGGTCGCGCCGGAGATCCGGGTCAACATTCTCGCTCCAGGATTCATCGAGACGGCGTTTGGCGAACAGGCTGATCCCAAATTCCGACAGAAGGTGATCGACATGACTCCGCTGCGTCGGTGGGGAACTCCCGACGATGTGGCGGCCGCGGCGATCTTTCTCGCCTCGGACAGCGCCGCGTTTTTGACGGGGCAAACGATTATGGTCAATGGAGGAGTAGTGATGTAACGGAGTCGGGATCGGGAAATCAGGAGTCGGGAATTCGCGACCCTGACTCCTGTCTCCAGACTCTTGACTCTTGAAACAGGAGGCTTCAATGCCAGCAACAAAAGAGCGCACCTACAACGAGACCGAAATCAACGAGCGGCTCAAGGAACTGTCTGGTTGGTACTACGAGGATGGCTGGATCCGCCGGGTGTATAAGACCGACGGCTGGCCCACGACCCTGATGTTGGTGAACGCCGTCGGTTACCTGGCTGAAGCAGCGTATCACCATCCGGACCTCACCGTCACCTGGGGACGCATCACCGTGAAGTTGCAGAACCACGCGGCTGGTGGGATCACCGACAAGGACTTCGAGCTGGCGCGCAAGATCGAAGAGGTGGTCCTGTGGCGTCCGCAGGGTGGTGCGCTCGAGGGAACCCCGAACAAGTGGGTCCGATCGGGGGATCCGAGATAGGCGGGGACGCAGGGCAGCGGGGAGGCGGGGAAGTGGCTCAGGAGGGCGGACCTGCTCTCTCTGCCGGAGCAGACTTCCCCGCCCCGCTGCCCCGCCGCGTGCTTTTCGTCACCGGTAAGCTCGCCGAGCCGGCCCTTCGGCGAGTTCTGCGCGAGATGCAGCCCCCCTTCGAGGCCGACGTCGCTGTCCTCAAGATCACCGTTGCCGCTCTCATGACCACCACTTGGATCGCTCGATTTCTCCAGGTACCACCAGGAGTCGAGCTGGTGCTGATCCCCGGGCTCTGCGAGGGCGAGCCTTCGGTCATCGCCGAGCAGCTTGGCGTCCGGGTCGAGAAGGGGCCGAAGGACCTGCGTGAGATTCCCCGGTACTTTGGCCAGGCCGCGCTGGCGCGAGACTATGGCTCGTATTCCATCGAGATTCTGGCCGAGATCAACAACGCACCCCGGCTGTCCCGCCCCGAAATCCGATCTGCCGCCGAGTATTTCCGGGACTGTGGTGCGGATCTGATCGACATCGGCTGCACTCCCGGGCTTCCGTTCCCCGAACTGGGCGCGGTTGTCCGCGAGCTGCGGGATGCGGGAATGCGGATCAGCATCGACAGCTTCGAGCCCGAGGAGATTCTCACCGCCACGGCGGCTGGCGCCGAGCTGGTCTTGAGTGTCAATCAGTCCAACCTGGACGTAGCTCGGGAGCTGCGAGGCAGCCCCGTCCGCGTGGTGGTCATTCCTGACCTCGGCGGTGACCTCGAGACGCTCGACCGAAGCATCGAGGCGCTGGACCGCTGGGGGGTGCCTTACTTCATCGACCCCGTCATCGAGCCGATCGGGTTCGGGTTTATGGCGTCACTCGAACGGTACGCCGAGGTCCATCGCCGTTATCCCACGTCGGGCCAGCTGATGGGCGTGGGCAATCTGACGGAGCTCACCAGCGCCGATACAGCGGGAGTGAATGCAATTCTGCTGGCCATCTGTGAGGAGATCGGTGTTCGGGCGGTGCTCACCACGGAGGTGATCCCCTGGGCCCGTGGCGCGGTGAAGGAAATCGACGTCGCCCGCCGGCTCATGCATCACGCCGTCACCCATCGAACGCTGCCTAAAGGCGTGGATGATCGCCTGCTCACGGTGAAAGATCCCGAAATCCTGGAGTATGACGAAACCGAGCTACGCCGGCTTCATGCCGAGGTGCGAGATCCCAACTTTCGAATTTTCACTGACCGAACCACCATCACCGTCTTCAACAATCAGATCTTCATTCGTGGCACTGACATTCAGGAGATCTTTGCGCAGTTGGGCGTAGACGAAGCCACGCATGCCTTCTACCTGGGGCGCGAGCTGATGAAAGCGAAGCTCGCGATCACACTGGGAAAGACTTACCGCCAGGAAGGGGCCCTGAACTGGGGATACCTCACTCCGCCCGACGACGTGAAGTCGGAGCACGTCAAGCTGACCCAGCGCTCGCGCCGGCCCGGTCGGAAAGCGGCGAGATCCCGGGGCAGTGGGGCAGCCGGTTCCAATGAATAGCGGGTCCACCCCGCTGGTAGAGCCGCTGGGTGAAGGCCTCGATCCAGCCACAACCTGCGGCCGCTTTGTCGACCTCCCTTTCGTCATCCTGCTCGATAGTGCAACCGCACTGCCGTATCCGTCGGTCCGCTCAGCTGGCGATGGCCACTCGGCGACGGACGCGCAGCTGGAGCGCTACTCCTTCCTGGCAGCCGATCCGGTCGCGCTGGTCCGTAGCAAAGGCAGCGTGTCGGAGCTCAGGTATCGAGGTGAAGCGCAGTGGGTCCGAGCTGATGGAGACGCGCTCGCGGTGGCCTGCAGCCTGTTGCCCGAACCTCGGGAGGCGGTGCCGGGCATTCCTCCGTTTCAAGGTGGTCTGGCCGGATACATCGGTTACGACTGGGGCGCCAGGCTGGAGCGCCTCCCCACGCCCCGTTATGACGATCTGGCAATGCCCGACGTCATACTCGGCCTCTACGATTGGGTGATCGCCTGGGATCATCGCATTGGCGCCGCCTGGCTCATATCCACCGGCATGCCGGAGGTCGGCCCGGCACGAGAGCGCCGGGCCCGGGAGCGGATGGAACAGGTGCGAGCCCGTTTGGGCGACAGAGTGTCAGGCATGGCTCGGGAGCCGAGAGGCGTGTCCGAGGCTCTGGTCGAGCGGGCAGCTCCGGCCGCACCAACCTATCCGGCCGAAGACATCCCTGGTGCAGCGGACATCGGGCTGCGGTCCACGTTCACCCATAGAGGGTACCTGGACGCGGTGGCTCGGGTTCGGGAGTACATCGTGGCAGGCGACATTTTTCAGGCTAATCTGTCGCAGCGTTTTCAGTGTGCTCTGGCGGAGCCGCCCTTTGATCTCTATCGGCGGCTCCGCCGGAGAAATCCCGCGCCGTTCGCCGCCTATCTCGGCTTCGCCGGTCTTTCGATTCTCAGCGCCTCGCCCGAACGGTTCCTTCGCCTGGAGTCGCAGCATCGCCTGGTGGAGACCAGGCCCATCAAGGGCACCCGCCCTCGCGGCCTCGGCCCGATGCATGATGCCGCGCTGGGGCGAGCGCTGGCCGAGAGCGCCAAGGATCGAGCGGAAAACGTCATGATCGTGGACTTGCTGCGTAACGACCTGTCCCGGGTGTGTCGCCCCGGGACCATACGGGTGCCAGAGCTCTTTGCCCTGGAGCACCATCCTACGGTCCATCATCTGGTATCGACCGTCCTGGGCGAGCTGGCACCCGGCGCGTCCGCCGCTGACCTCATCCGCGCCACGTTCCCCGGAGGGTCCATCACCGGTGCCCCAAAGGTGAGAGCCATGGAGATCATCGCGGAGCTGGAGCCCACGCAGCGGGGCGTCTATTGCGGATCGATCGGCTATATCAGTGCGACCGGAGCCATGGATACCAGCATCGTCATCCGGACCTATCTGGCCCTGAGGGGTCAGGTATACTTCCAGGCTGGCGGAGGCATCGTGGCGGATTCGGATGTGGAGCTGGAGTATCGGGAGACGCTGGACAAGGCGAGAGGACTGATCGAGACGTTAGTGGAAGGAACTTAGACCCCAGACCTCTCTTGATTCTACTCATCGACAACTACGACTCCTTCGTCTACAACCTGGCTCGGTACGTCCGTGAGCTGGGGGACGAGCCGTTGGTCCGGCGCCACGATGCACTCGGAATCGATGACATTCGCAGGCTGGCGCCTTCCCACATCATCATCTCGCCCGGGCCGTGTTCACCCAATGAGGCCGGGATCTCGACCGAGGTGGTGCGGCAACTGGGCCCGAGCATCCGGATTCTGGGCGTCTGCCTCGGTCATCAGTGCATCGGAGCTGCATACGGAGGAGAGATCGTGCGGGCCGGCTCCCCCATGCATGGAAAGACGTCGCGCATTCACCATGCGGGTACTGGCATCTTTTCCGGCCTGCCGACTCCCTTCGTCGCAACCCGGTACCATTCGCTGGTGATCGCGCCGGCATCGGTCCCGGCTGATCTCCGGGTCACTGCGACATCCGAGGATGGAGAG
>DASSED010000240.1:0-21833 GCA_035695405.1 Gemmatimonadales bacterium | reverse complement strand
AGACCGATGAGGATGACGGGAGCCGTGTCGCCCATCATTGGGCCATGCAGAGCTTTCGGAAGGCGGGGGGAGTGCAATGTAGCAGCGCCCCGGGCCCGGCGCACAAGTGTCCGCGGCTGGTCTCACGCCGCCGGCCGAGGCAGTAAGTTCCGGCGTGCCATTCGATGCTCAGCCAACTCTCAGAGGGAAACTCGTGGAGCTCAGGCCGCTTCGGGCTGAGGACTATGAGGATCTCTATGCCGTGGCCCGGGATCGCCTGATCTGGGAACAGCATCCCGACAACGATCGGCATGAGGAGCCGGTGTTTCGCGGATTCTTTCGCGAGGCCATGGCATCGGGCGGCGCGTTAATCATCATCGATGCGAAAACCCGGGAGGTGATCGGCTCCTCCCGCTTTCATGGCTACGATCCGGACAAGGGCGAGGTCGAGATCGGCTGGACCTTCCTGGCACGCGGGTACTGGGGCGGCAGGTATAATCGCGAGTTGAAGCAGCTCATGTTGGAGCATGCCTTCCAATTCGTCGAAACGGTGGTCTTCCTCGTTGGCCTACAGAACTGGCGCTCGCAGCGGGCCCTGGAGAAGATCGGCGCGGTTCGCATCGGGTCGAGACAGAATGGTGCCGGGCGCGAGAGTTACGTCTACCAGATCACTGCCTCGTCGTTTGGCCAGTGATGAGCCTCTACTTTTTCCGGGAGTCTGCCGAGGTGATCAGCCCGGCGGCCGGGGAGCTATGACATGCGACCCTGGGGATATCCGATCGCCGCCAGGTCCACCGAGATCTCCTCCAGGATCGCGGGGTCATCGATCGTCGGTGGCACGGTATAGGCCACACCGTCGGCGATCTTCTTGATCGTGCCGCGGACGATCTTGCCCGAGCGAGTCTTGGGCAGCCGCCTGACGGGAGTGGCCGTCTTGAATGACGCCACGGGCCCGATTCGCTGCCGCACCAGCTCGACCAGCTCACTCACCAGCTCCTCGCGTTCCCGGCTGGCACCGGCCTTGAGCACCACCAGGCCGAGCGGCACCTCACCCTTGAGTGCGTCATTCACGCCCACGACCGCGCATTCGGCGATGTCGGGGTGCGCGGCCAGCACCTCCTCCATCGCGCCGGTCGACAGCCGGTGCCCGGCGACATTGATCACGTCATCGGTGCGGCTCATGATCCAGAGATAGCCGTCCTGGTCCTTGAATCCGGCATCGGCCGTCAGGTAGTAACCGGGATAGGCAGTCAGGTAGGTGTCGCGGTAGCCCTGATCGTTGTTCCATAGGGTTGGCGAGCAGCCCGGCGGGAGCGGCAGCTTGATGACGACGTTGCCGGTGTCACCGGCCTTTGCTTCAGCGCCCTCGTCGGTCAGTACCCGCACGTCGTAGCCCGGCACCGGTACCGCGCACGACCCCGGCTTCACCGGCAGCAGCTCCACCCCCACGCAGTTGCATCCGACCGGCCAGCCGGTCTCGGTCTGCCACCAGTGATCGATTACGGGGATGCCGAGCTGCTGCTCCGCCCACGCGAGCGTGGCGGGATCACAGCGCTCGCCCGCCAGGAACAGGGTCCTCAGCCGGCTGAGATCGTAGCGCCGGAGGTGTTCTCCATTGGGATCGTCCCGCTTGATGGCGCGAAACGCCGTCGGCGCCGTGAAGAACGCACGCACCCCGTGCTGGGCTATGACTCGCCAGAACGCACCCGCATCGGGAGTACCGACCGGCTTCCCTTCGTAGAGGATGGTTGTGTTGCCATGAAACAGCGGGCCGTACACTCCGTACGAGTGGCCCACGGTCCAGCCCAGATCGGAAGCGGCCCAGTAGACCTCGCCTGGCTCGACGCCGTAGATGTTCCGCATGCTCCAGGTGAGCGCGACCAGGTGGCCACCGTTGTCGCGCACGATGCCCTTGGGGTTTCCGGTGGTGCCGGAGGTATAGATGATATAGAGCGGGTCGGTGGCGAGGAGCGGGACGCAGTCCACCGGCGAGGCTTTCGCCATGAGGTCGGCCCAGTCGTAGTCTCGTCCCGGCACCAGCGAGGCCCTCGCCTGGGGACGCTGGAGCACGATGACACACTCCGGCTTGAATGAGGACAGCTCGATAGCGCGATCGAGCAGCGGTTTGTACGGAACCACCCGCTCGATCTCGATGCCGCAGGAGGCGGTGAGGATCGCCTTGGGCCGAGCGTCGGTGATCCGGCTGGCCAGCTCGGGGGACGCGAACCCGCCGAACACCACCGAGTGGATCGCGCCGATCCGCGCGCAGGCCAGCATGCCGATGACCGTCTCGGGGACCATCGGCATGTAGATGACCACCCGGTCGCCGCGGGTGACCCCGCGGTCAACCAGCACGCCGGCGAACCGGGCCACTTCGTCGCGCAGCTGGCGGTAGGTGAAGCTGCGCACGGTCGCGGTCACCGGGCTGTCGTAGATCAGGGCAAGCTGATCGGCCCGGCCGTTCTCTACATGGCGGTCCAGCGCGTTGTCGCAACTGTTGACCTGACCACCGCGAAACCAGCGATACAACGGGGCACGTGAGGTATCCAGCACCGCATTCCATCGGCGGTACCAGCGCACTGCTTCCGCCGCCTCGGCCCAGAAGGCTTCGGGTGCGTCGCGCCAGCGGGCGTAGACCTCGTGGTATGTTGGGGACATGGGTTTAAAGTATCTCGCCTTTGGCCCGGGGCCAGGAGCCGAGTCACCCTGGTTTGCTGCCCTCCTTATAGCCACGCTGGCCACGCCCGCGGGCGTGGTCCTGGGCTGGCTGGCGCCACGGCCGCTGGATGCCGTGGTGGCATTGCCTCTGGTGCTGGTGGACATGTGGGCAGCATCGCATCGTATAGGAACAGCGGAGGCGGGCAGTGACGCACCCATCGCGCGCCTGCTGCTGCTCGTGCTCGGGATCGGGCTGACGTGGGTGTGGTACGTTGTGGCCGCGCGACTGGTGCTGTGGCGGCTTTCGAAGCCTTAGACCCTCCGCAAGCTCGCTAACCAGCATAAATTTGTAGAACCGAAAAACGGCAACTTTGAGCGACCAGATCCTTCTTCGGAGACTCCCGCATGGCGGATGAGCCGCTCACCCAGCAGCTGGTTACGCTCCGCAACCTGCTCGACGATGTCGACACCCGCCTGTCTCGCGCTCCGGCGGTTCCCGAGGGGCTGGAGGAGCTCAAGCGGTCGGTGGATACCCTGCGCACGAACATGTGGGCCATCCTCTCCGCCGGACATGGCGCCTCTGCGTCGGTTCGGGTCGAACGGCTGAAGCTCCGCCGGGCCATCGAGGGAATAAAGGCGGTTCGCGCCGCTCTATCGTCGACCGGGAACGGAAAGCTCCACCCCGAACATGTCGAGCTCCAGATCGTGGCCCGGGATCTCGCCGATCAGATCGGCAAGCTGCGGTAGGTTTGCCGCTCGTTGTGTTCCTCCGAGGAGTCAATGTTGGCGGACACAGGACGTTCCGCCCCAGTGTGCTCGCGAAGACGCTGAGCCGGTACGATGTGGTGAATGTGGGTGCCGCCGGCACGTTCGTGGTTCGGAAACCCGGCACCCGAGCAAAGTTCCGTGCCGACCTGCTTCGCCAGTTGCCCTTCGACACCCACGTCGCCCTCTGCGACGGCCGCGATATGCTCCGGCTGGAAATGGAGCATCCGTTTGGTACCGAGCCGCCGCGACCGGATGTGGTTCGTTTCTTGAGCGTCCTGTGCCAGGCCGGGAAAATCCGGGATTCCCTTCCTATCATGCTTCCAGCGGAGGGGAAGTGGCTGGTGCGACTCATTGCCTCGGACCAGCGGTTCGTCTTCGGCGAGTACCGCCGTCACATGAAAACCATCGGCTACCTCGGCCAGATCGATAAATTCTTCAGCGTACCGGCAACCACCCGGAACTGGAAGACCGTTCTGGCGATCACGAGGATCTTGAAAGACCAAGGGACCAAGAGCCGCTCATAGTATGCTCTGGATCCTCCGCCATCTGATCGCGATCGCGGTCTTGCCATTCAGCGTTACGGTGCTCATTCCTGTCTGGCTGGCGCGAAGCAATGCGACTTCCCTTGCTTTCGGTTCGAGCCTTTGGGAAATCGGCCAGCAGATCGCCGGGGTTCTGCTCCTGGGTCTCGGCGGAGTACTGTTCGTCGCGAGCCTGCGGCACTTTATCAGGGAGGGAAGGGGTACCCTGGCGCCGTGGGATCCACCGCGGCAACTCGTCATCCACGGGCCGTATCGGTTCGTTCGCAATCCCATGATCTCAGGCGTGGTGCTGGTGCTCTTCGGGGAGGCGCTGGTGCTCCGGTCCCGGCCGCATCTGTTGTGGGCGTTGATCTTTCTGGGGATCAACGCGGTCTATATTCCGCTGCTCGAGGAACCCTTGCTGGTAGAGCGATTCGGCAGCGACTATCGGGAGTATCGCCGCCATGTGCCGCGGCTCTTGCCTCGACTCCGACCCTATAGACCACAGGAGCCGCAGCACCCGGCGTCATGAAACGAGCTGCGAAGCTCCACGACGACGTGCCCATCTCACATCACACACTGATGTCGCCGACTAGACGCGAAGTTCTGGCTCAGCTCACCGCGCTTGCGCTGATCCCGTTGCCCGACTGGATCTCCATCGGCCAGGATCCGCTTGGCGGCACCATAGCTCAATACCAAGCCGGCCGCCGTCGCGGCTCGTGGACTGCCGCCGAGGTCACCGCCCGGGCACTGGCGCGCTGCCGCTCCGCCGGGATGCGGTGGCGGGCAATCGACGCGCTCTCTCCCACTGCCCTGGCTGACGCGCGCGCCGCCGACGCCCGCCTCCGGACCGGCCGAGCCCGGGGACCGCTGGACGGCGTTCCCGTGTTCGCCAAGTCGATCTACGACATGGACGGGTTCCCCACGACCGGCTCGAGCGCCGATTGGGCCCATCTCTTCCCCGACCCGGTGCGACGCAGTGCGATGGAGGTGATCCGGCTCCGCGCGGCCGGCGCAATCGTGCTGGGGAAAACCGCCGCCGACGACTTCGCCTATCATGGGAACGGCACCAGCAGCCACACCGGCCAGGTGCTGAACCCGCACGACTCTTCGGGGACACGCACGCCCGGCGGATCCAGCGCAGGCTCGGCAGTGGCCGTCGCGAGCGGGATGGCCTTCGCCGCGCTGGGCACCGATGACGGTGGATCCAACCGGATTCCGGCGCAGTTCACCGGAGTCGTTGGGATGAAGCCGACATTCGGGCTGGTGCCACGCACCGGCGTGATCCCGACCTGGCCTTATCTCGACACCCACGGACCGCTGGCGCGTACGGTGGCGGACGCGGCGCTCCTTCTCGCAGCCATCGCCGGAGCCGACCCGTCGGACCCGCTCGCGGCCGGGCAGGCAGATCCGATCCGCCGGCTCACCTTCCGGGATGACTCACTTGCGGGAGTGAGGCTCGGCTTGGTCGATGCGCACGTCCCACGAGCCCAGATGAAGCCCGAGGCGCTCGCGATCTGGGACCGGGCCGTCGGCGACCTGCGTGCCGCGGGCGCTACAGTCGAGGTTTTCGCGCCGCCGGTCACCCTGCAGAACTACAAGGACCTCTTTGCCGCAGCGGCGCAGGAGCGGGGTGACGTGCCCGGTGATCCCAAGGCGCCAGGCCCCACCGCCAACGCGCTGTACCGTTACTTCTCCGGCCGAACCAGCCAACCCCGCGAGGCGGTTCGCCGGGGTTATCCGGCGTATCGCCGTTTCTACGACGTGCTCCCCGCCAGCTTCGAGGAGTGCCAGCCGCTGCTCGAGCGGCCGCTGACGAAGGACCCGGCAGGACAATCGTTCGCCCACTCCCGAGCTACGGTATTGGCGACCCTCACCCAGTCGATGCGCACGGCCGGCGTCATGGCGATGGTCTATCCCACCATGCCGTTCAATGCACCCAGGGCGGTAGACGAGTGGCCCGACATCCGCACTCCGCTGGGCTACGGCAACTGGCTCGGGCTGCCTGAAGTATCCGTGCCGGCGGGAATGGGCGCGGACGGCATGCCGGCACTCAACCTATCGGTGGTAGGTCTTCCCGGTGACGATGCCCGCGTGCTCGCGCTGGCGCACGGGTACGAGCGGCAATCGCGGCGCTTCGTCGCGCCCCAAGCCACGTGAAAGGTTTGCTTGTCATCGGTCCAGGACCAGCAGGGTAAACGTTCCCGGGACGACGGACGGGCGGGGGTGAGGATCCTGAGCGGTGGGCGCCGGCGGGGGTCCCAGATCAGCGGTGACAGTAAGTATGCGATGGGTGCGCGGATCCAGAGCCATCGTGCGCGCGCCACGGCGAGTGGGGATCGTTGCTACCTGGTGAAAAGAGATCGGGCTGTCCTCGTGAACCACCGTGAGGGTTCCCTCACCATTGCTGGCGAACGCGAGGCTCGTCGTGGGGTCGAAGGCGTTTCCGTCAACGCCTTTTCCAATCGGGACGGTCGCGATCAGCTTGCCGGCCGATGCGTCCGAGATCGCCATGATCTGGTTATGGCACCCGCTGAACAGCCGGTGATGGAGCTGATCGATGGCCAGGCCGGTGGGATCGGCGCAGGGCCGCAACGACCACCGGCGGAGCACGTGTCGAGACGGAGCATCGATCTCCACAATTTCTGCCCGGTCTTCGATGTTCACGTAGACTCGGCCGTCGCCGGTAGTGACTCCAAACTCGGGCTTCCCACCGAGCGGGATGGACCCGACGGCGACTCCTGATGCCGGGTCGATCACGCTGGCCGAGTGGGCGCCCCCGTTGAAGGTGAAGACCTGTTTCGATGCCGAATCGTAGAGGATGGCGTCGGCGTCGTCAGCGGCTGGATGGCTCCCCAAAACCTTGAGCGTCGCCAGATCGAACATGGTCACCATACCGCTGCGGCCTTCGGTGGCGAAGCCGTGACCGGTGGAGTAGTCCAGCGCGATTCCATGGGCCCCATCGATGCCGGGAATTTCGGCGAGCAGTTTCCCGCTGGCCGGATCAACAACCATGATTCGGGTCTGCCGAGCGATAAACAGACGATTTCCGGCGGTGTCGATGGTGATGTAATCCCACCGACCATCGCCTCCCAGACGGATCTGCCGCACGATGTGGTAGGTCGAGGGACTGACTTGCGCCCCGGCGACACCACCCTGGCCGGCAACGCTTATGACGGATAGCACGAAGATTCGAAGTCGCAGCATCAGGCGAAGCTTAGTGAGTGCCTTGATAGAGTGTCAGGGGACCCGCACCTTCCTCACTGGTATGCGAGCTGACACTCATCGCCATCGGGCTTGCCTATGCTCCTGTTGACCGCCGCGCTGCTGCTCCAGGCGCACGCTCCAGATTCACTGACACTGCAGCAGGCCCTGATGCAGGCGCGGATCGGGCGCGGTACCATAGCCGCAGCAGCCGCCCGGGTGGCGCAGGCCCGCGCCGCATTCCGAGTGGCCGGGACGGTACCCAATCCCACCGTGAGCTACAGCCACTCGGAATCAGCCCCTCGCTTTCATTTTCTGGTGGACCAATCGTTCGATTGGCTACTGCGGCGAGGGAGGGATCGGCAGGCCGCCCGCTTCGGTATCGGATCAGCGCAAGCGGATTCGTCGCTGACGACGGCCGAACAGGACCGGGAGGTCCGGGTTGCCTACTACACAGCTCGTGCGGCCTTGGTGGCCGAGAGCCTTGGCATCGCACAGGCGGCGGTGTCGGATTCGGTTGCGCGGATCAGCAGCCTCCGACTCCGAGCGGGTGACATCTCTTTGCTCGAGGCCGAACAGGCGAGGGCAGACGCGGCTCGCTCCCGGCAAAATTTGTCTTCCTTCCGGGAGAGCGCTCAGGTTGCGGCGAGCGACCTCGGACGGGCCGTGGGGCTGGATCCCGCCGCGCCGCCGTTACCGGTGGACCAGTTGGATACCGATCTCGACCATTTCTCCATCGAAACAGTGCCGCTGGAAAGGGTACCGGCCGTGCGCGCCGCGATCGCCGATTCCTCGTCGGCTGCGGCGCTGGTGCGGAGCGCGAGAATCGGAGCGATTCCCCTCCCCACGCTCCAAAGCGGTGTCGAATGGGAAGATCCCACCGAGCCCAATGCCGGGGCACTGGCCCTGTTTGGGGTGTCCATCCCCTTGCCGCTCTGGAACCATGGAGCAGGCAGCGCGGCCGAGGCCGAGGCCAGGGCCGGCGAAGCAGCTGCGCGGGTCCGCGAGGCGCGGCTGACCACGGCCCAGCAAGTGGAGGCTACGAGGATTCATCTGGTCGAGAGCGGAGTGCGGGCGCGTTTCGCCCGCGATTCGCTGCTCCCGGCGGCCCGAGCCCTGCGACAGCGAGCCCTGCATGCCTATCAGGCCGGCGAGACCGGTATCCTGCCGGTACTCGATGCGCTGCGGAGCGAGCGGGAAGCGGCACTCGCCGGCGTTCAAGACCTGCTCGCGTTCCAGACCGCCTTGGCCGATTGGAGAACACTCACCGCCTACAGCCGATGAGATCCCGTCTGGGTCCGGTATGCCTCGCGCTGCTCGTCGCCTGCGGCACCTCGGGTGGTGATTCGTCGGAGTCGACTTCACTCTCCCATACCAGAGTTCCGGTTGGCGTCGCATCCGTCGTGCGCGACACCATCCGGGACGAGCTGGTCCTCACCGGACGCCTGGGCCCTAAGCCGGGTGGATCGGCACTGCTGACGGCTCCCGCCGCCGGGGTCATCTCCTCAGTGAACGTGCAAGTCGGCGCTCGAGTGAAGCGCGGCGCCGAGTTGGTGACTCTGGATGTGCCCGAGCTGGCGGCCGACGCGCGCCAGAAGGAAGCGGCGGCGGCACAGGCCGAGCGGGAGGCCGCGCGGCAGCAGCGGCTGCTGAACGATGGTGTCACCTCCCAGCGTGCAGTGGAGGAGGCCGCTGCCGCGGCAGGTCAGGCGACATCCGCAGCTGAGGCTTCGAAGGCCCTCCTTGCGCGCACCCGAGTACGCGCTCCGCTCAGCGGGCGGGTGCAGGCGGTCCGGGCTCGGCGGGGCGAGCGGGTGGACGCCGGAGCCCCCCTGGTAGACCTCATCGACGCCGACACCTTGGATCTCCACCTGGCCGTTCCGTCGGGACGCCTCGCCGGGGTGCACGCCGGCCAACCCGCAACGGTAGTCCAGGAAGGGGACACCACTTCATATCCAGCCAGGATTCTGGTGGTCGCCCCCGGGGTGGATTCGTTGACCAACGCAGGCGACGTGGTGGTGCGGGTTGCCAACAGAGACGGGGGACTGCTGGCCGGAGCCGGGGCGACCGCTCGGGTGCTGATCGGGCTCGAGTCCCAGGCGCTGATCGTGCCGGACTCGGCAGTGGTCCTCGCGGGCGACAGCAGCGCGGTCTTTGTCGTGGGAGCGGATTCGATCGTTCACCAGCGCACCGTTCTTCCCCGGGTGCACCAGGGTGGGCGGGTGGCGGTCCAAGGACAGCTCGAGCCCGGCGACAAGGTAGTGACGACGGGTGCGTTTGGACTGCAGGATGGGATGCGGGTAGTGGCGAAGTGAAGCGGACAGCATGAGCCTTGCCGGCCTGGTCGAGCGGTACCGCGCCGCGATTTATCTGCTCGCGGCGTTGCTGACTGTCGGGGGGGTCTACGCGCTCTACACCCTTCCTGCCGCCATCTATCCTGAGGTTGCCTACCCCCGCATCGTGGTCCTCGCCCGCGGCGGCACCTTCGAGGCACAGGAGATGGTGGTGGCCGCCACCCGGCCGCTGGAGCAAGCCATGAGCGGCCTCCTGGATCTGCGGAAAATTCGAGCCCGCACGGTTCGCGG
This sequence comes from Gemmatimonadales bacterium, assembly GCA_035695405.1. Lineage (GTDB taxonomy): Bacteria > Gemmatimonadota > Gemmatimonadetes > Gemmatimonadales > GWC2-71-9 > CAVVWJ01. The sequence goes on along the minus strand of DASSED010000240.1, from coordinate 12,118 downwards.
GTCGGTCGAGCTGAGCCTGGATTTTAGACCGCAAGCGGATATGCAGCTGGCACTCAGTCAGGTGCAGGCCCGCCTTGCGGCGCTGCAACCGGAGCTCCCCCGCGAGATCGCGGTGAGCGCCGAACGGCTCACGCCTTCGGTATTCCCCGTGCTCCAGTACGAGCTGGTGGGTGCCGATCCGGTGATGCTGCGTGACCTCGCCGAGTTCACGGTGCGCCCCCGTCTGGCCGGCCTCCCCGACGTGGGAGAGGTCGGGGTCCAGGGCGGCAGGGTTCGGGAGCTCAGCGTTCAGCTCGATCCATCCCGCCTCATCAGCAATCGCGTCAGCATGACGCAAGTGGCCCAAGCCATTCAAGCCACCGATGTGGCCGTGGCCGCCGGGCGGGTAGATCGGGCCTACAAACAGTTCACCATCGTGGTATCCGCGCTCACCAATACTCCGGATCAGCTGGCGCAGGTTGTGGTGCGCCACACTGGTGACCGGGTGGTTCGGGTGGGCGATCTGGGAAGCGTTCGGTACGCCCCGGCAGACCAGTTCCAGATCGTCACCGGCAACGGACAGCCGGCTGCGCTGGTGAACGTGGCCCGGCAACCGAAGGGCAGCACTCTGCGGGTTCGGGATGCGGTGCAGGCGGCGATCGACTCCATCAGACCGCTGCTGCCCGCCGGTGTGCGGCTGGAGTCGGTGTATGATCAGGCGGCGCTGGTGGGCGACTCCATCCGGAGCGTCCGGGACGCGATGCTGATCGGGGGCGCACTGGCGGTGCTGGTCTTGTTCCTTCTTCTGGGTCGAGTGCGAACCACGTTCGCCGCCGCCCTCACACTCCCGATCACCGTCGCCATTACGCTGCTGGGGCTTTGGATCGCCGGCGATACCCTGAATCTGATGTCACTGGGCGGACTGGCCGTGGCCGTCGGGCTCATCATCGACGACGGCGTGGTCGTGGTCGAAAACATCGAACGGCGGCTCGCGGCTCATCCCGACCAGGCTCCAGGTGAGGTGATCCGGATGGGAACCGACGAGATCTTCGGTCCTGTGGCTGGATCCACGCTCACCACCGTGGTCGTCTTTATCCCACTTGGCTTACTGCAAGGTGTCGTAGGCGACTTCTTCCGCTCCTTCGCTCTGGCGCTGTCCATCGCCGTACTCCTGTCGCTGGTTGTGGCCATGACGCTGATTCCAGCGATCGCGATCGAATGGACCCGGCGCAGGGGTACTACTCAAGCCACCGAGCCACCGCTGCCTCACCTGGGCCTCGAGCACCTGCAGGGACGTTACGGTCGGGTGGTCGGCTGGGCGTTGAGGCGCCGGCATCTGGTGCTGCTGGGAATGGCCGGGCTGCTGCTGGGCTCGCTGGCACTGACGCGGATCATGGGCACCGGCTTTCTCCCTCAGATGGATGAGGGAGGATTCATTCTCGATTACTGGGCGCCTCCGGGCGGTGCGCTCAGCGAGACCAACCGGCAGGTGCAGGTCCTGGAGCATATCGTCGCTCGCGACCCCGACGTCGTCTCCTTTACTCGCCGGACCGGCCTGGAGCTGGGATTTGCTGCGACCCTTCCGAACAGTGGTGACTTCACCGTTCGCCTCAAAGCACGAGGCCAACGTCGTTCCTCCGTGTATCAGGTCATCGATCGCATTCGCACTGCCGCGGAGCAGGAGGCTCCGGCGGTGCGGGTGGAATTCGTGCAGCTGCTACAGGATGTGATCGGCGATCTCGCCGGGGCCCCTGCGCCGGTCGAGCTCAAGCTCTTCAGCACGGATCAAGCAGCGGCGGAGCGCGCCGCGGTTGCCGTCGCCAAGGCGATAGAGCCCACATCGGGACTGGTCGACCTCTACAACGGGGTGCCCGGGAAGGATTCAGAGCTGAGGATCGCGTTGGACCCGGTGCGGGTGGCCCGCCTGGGTCTCAGTCCCGATGCAGTTGAGGCCGACGCCCGGGCGGCTCTGTTCGGTGCCGAGGCCGGAAGTGCCCGCGAGTCCGACCGGCTGATCCCGATCCGGGTTCGTTTCCCCGACAGCGTCCGCAGCCGCCCCGATGTCGCCGAACGAGTGCCGATCGTGGGTCCCCAGAACTGGGCCCCGCTTTCGCAGCTCGGCTCCGTACGGGACACGGCGGCCGCCGGCGAGTTGCTGCGGGAAAACTTGCGGCCCCTGGTTGCCGTCACCGGACGAGTCGAGGGGAGGAGTCTCGGGTCCGTGATGCGAGACGTCCGTTCGGCCGTAGCAAAGGTGCCGCTGCCCGCAGCAGTGCGCCTGGAAATCGGAGGGCAGTACGCCAGCCAGCAGCAATCCTTCCGGGAGCTGATGGCGGTGCTCGCACTGGCGATTGGCGCGGTCCTGGCAGTGCTGGTCACCCAGTTCCGCGGATTCCGGGGACCACTGGCGATCGTGCTGGTGGTGCCGCTGGGACTCACCGGCGCCATCATCATGCTCACCCTCACCGGGGTGCAGTTCAATGTGTCCAGCTTCATGGGGGTGATTCTGCTGGTGGGCCTCATCGTCAAGAACGGGATCCTCCTGCTCGATGCGGCCATGCATGCCCGCCGGAACGGTCTGGGCCAAGAAGAGTCCCTGGTGCAGGCAGGCCAGCTTCGTCTCCGTCCCATTCTGATGACCACGCTTTGCACCCTGGTGGGGCTTACTCCGCTTGCCCTCGGGCTGGGTTCGGGCGCGGAGCTCCAGCGTCCGCTCGCGATCGCCGTGATTGGCGGGTTGGCGGTGTCCACGGCCGTAACCCTTCTGGTGCTGCCCACGATGCTGGAGCTACTCGGCGCCTTGCGGCAGCAAAGTGTCATTCACTGAAGCATACTTCCCGCGTGCGGTCCCGAATGACCGTTTCGCTAGCCATTGAGGTGGATCCATGCCAAATACTCACGTACCGGCGCTCACGTCGGATCAGTGGGAAGCACGAGACTACCGTCAATCAGCGCGCGACCTCGATGTCTGGGCGACATCGCAGCCGGAGGCGCATGAGGACGACACGACCGAGTACGTTGCCAAGCTGGGTTTGAATTCGGCCGGGATGGTGGTCGCCATGAACCGGGCCCACGACCGAGTCCTCATTCCGCCACCAGCTCGGGCGCCGTTGGCGGCGTTGGCTCTCGCCGACCAGCCTTTTGGCTTTACCGCCACTGATCTCGGTCAACTGGAGGACGCGGCCCGCCGAAGTGACGATCGGCAAGCTGCCGCCGCCCTGCGGGATCTCGCGCAACGGATCCAGAACCTGCTGCCGCTGAAGCCATGATGGAGCTCGCCATCGTGGTCCTGCTTGGGGTGGTCCTGCTGCGGTACGGGCTCGGCGATCGATGGCGCGGCGTCGTAGGTCGAGCGATACGCCCGGCACTCATTGTGGGAGGCATCGGCTTTGCGGCCGGCTTTTTTGGTCCAATACTCCTGACGCCCGAAGCCAATCAAGGTCCGCTGCTGGGAATCTTTATCACCGGCCCAATCGGATTTCTCATTGGCCTGATCTACGGCGTCCTGCATGAATGGCTCCACCGGGAGAGGTAATGCCTACTCGCGTTGTTTCCTTATAGACCAGGATGAGCTGAGCCTGCTGAATGAAGAGCAGGAGAGGATCGGAAGATGGCTGAACCGGCAGCGTGCTGACTGAAAATGGGTTGCGTGCCATTGTGTCCTCCCAGGCCCCTCCGTGAGAGATTGCGTTGCTACCTGTCTCCAAGGTTGGGCTCCCCGATCAAGCAGCGGTCAAGTAACCCGGAGCTGGACTACGTCGCGCTTTCTTTATAGAGCGTTCGGTACAGCACCAGACCCCGTCCTACCGCTGTCGCAATCAGCTCGGCCATGTACTCCGGCATCCCGCTCAGCCCTTTGACGTTCTCGAGCGGCTTACGGGGGTCGTCTCCCGGTCGCAAGCCCACGAACTGTTTCATCAGTCCGCTGGCGGTCGCCGCGAGGACCCAAGGCTTGGTCTCGACCGTTGCTGTCGTAACGGCGGTGCTGGTGATCGCTTGGTCAGGGCCGAAGGTCAGCCCGACCTCCAACGGACCGTGAGGCGTGTTGATCTGCTGGAAGAGCGTTACCCCGACCGTGTTGCCACCGCCGCCCTCTCCCAGATAGAACTGCACGTCCGGATCGTCGGGCAAGAAATCAGCGTCTCGTCGGATGGTGGCCAGGTCGTTTTTTCCAATGCTCACGGTTCGGACAAAGTATTGTTGCGCTCCCGCGGTGCTTTGCCGGATGAAGTCGGCGTGCTTGATCAATACCACTTTAGGCGTGGGGTGGGCCGCGGCTGCCAGGGTCGTGACGGTGAGGGCCAGCGTTGCGGCCCCGCTCCAGCGGGTGAGGACAGTCATGCTTCGCTCCTTCGTGAGCGGCCAGAGAGCACCGCCCGGGTCGTCGAGTACAAAACAATGAGATAAACCAGGGACATGCCCCAGCCGGACAGAATGGTGAGCCAGGCAAAGCCGCCCAGCCCGAAATTCATGAGCCATTGGCCCACGAAGTCGAGTGCCCCGAAGCCGAAGTTCAGAACGATCATGGTATCTCGCCACCAGGCCGGCCACTCGAGCCCCAGAATTATGAGCGTGAGCAGGGCAGCTACGATGGCATAGAGCATGATGTGGATGTGGCTGTCCTGGATGAGCAGGCTGGTATCAACCGTGTGCTGCATCTCGGGCACTTTCCCCAGATCCAGCGGCTGGGTGGTGGCCTTGGATTCCGCTCCCATGTGCATCTCGTCCATTCCGGGCTTGGGCACGTAGGTTGCCGCCACCCGGGTCGGTCCCAGGCCTGACCAGGTCTTCACCATCAGAAATGCAAACACGTAGGCGTAGCCCAACACGAGCAGAAAGAGAAGTGCCGCGAGCTTGACCGAGCGGTCAGCCTGACGCAGGCTGTAGAGACCCATGGCGCCACGCTCCTCGGTCAAAATGTGGTGACCAGCTGCAGCGCGTACTGGACCCCCCATTGGCTCGGCTCGTCGGAGGTCTCGAAGAACGGCTGGTTGGAGTGGTTCACCCGGATCTCACCCCTCAGCTGAAACCGTGGGATCCGGTAGGTCGTGTGTTGGATAGTGGCGAAAATGCCCTCGCGCCCCACGCCAATCGAGTAAATCGGCGCGATGGTCCATGAGGTGAGCGTCTGGGGCAGACCGGTCCGGGCACCGTCCTGGTCGTCCAGCACTTCGGCCCGCGCGGCGATGCCGAAGTGACGATCCAGCTGACGGTGAACCAGCAGCATCGCACCAGACCAACTGGCATCTCCATCACCTGGGAGATCATAGTCCTTGGCATAGTTGGCCTCCCCCGCCACGATCCACCCCAGTCCCGGCTGAAAGGCGTAGTCCGCATTGAACAGCAGGCGATTATTGGTCGAGTCGGCCGGTCCCTCGGACCCGTACAGCACACTGAGGCCCAAGCTGCTGCGCTCCGCTGGAAGCACACCGAGCCGCGCGCCGACGGTCTTGCCCTTGTTGGGATCGAGGGGCGAGTCCCATCCATTGGCGATCATGCCGGTCAGATCGACTCTTCGATTCAGGGTCCAGGTGCCGAATAGACCGGTGAGCTTGGAGGGCCGGCCCAGCTCGAAGTTGAACGAGGTCGTGGGAGTGAGGAGCAGCACCTCGTCGTCTCGCTCGAAGCCCACCGGCGCGTCGAGGGTACCGAAGGTGAGGCTCAGGTTGGTCGCGCTGGGAGGGGTGTAGTTCACCAGCAGGTTGTCGATCTCGATCTCCGTGGCGGGATCTCCACCCCCTTCGTCGGAGATCGACGTCGTGAGCTGGCCGAAGACGTACAGATTGTCGGTCAGCTCCCGAAAGAGCGAGACTGCCACCTTTCCCGCACTGGCTGAGTTGACCCCGGTTCGGCCGTCATAGGTGTACTGACCTACGCCGAAGCCGGTAATCGACAGCGAACGTTCATCTCCGGTGACGGCCTGGATGTCTCCCGAGTCGCCGATCTCGATGGGGCGGTCGGATGGGTTCTGGGCGGCGGCACCAGTGGCGGTGACACCGAGCATGATGATCGCATACCGGCTGGATCGTACCAGTCCCCGCATGTCGTTCCTCCTGGTATGAAGGCCTGCGCATGACCGCAGCGTCTGCGGCTCACGCCTTGTGCGATGTAACCCCGGCTTGGAAGACCGGGCTCGAGCTGTGGGAGGCTAGGCCAGCCGAGGAGGGGGAGGCTCGACCGAGTAGGAGATGAAGCGGGGAGTCGAGGGCAACGTCCAGACCGGCTCAGTCCAACGAGGGACCAGGGCGATCACCATCGCCGCGGACGGCTCCATGGGCGAGATTCCCGGGAGACGAACCGCTTGGACCGTGCCGGTCGTGCTGTGGTGGCAGTCACTTTGAATGACGGTATGGTTTGGTTCGGCCATCGAAGGCGAGGCCGCAGCGTGCCGCTCGAGAAGGCAGAGCGCCGCACAGCCCATGGCCGGCTGAACCAGCATGAAGGCCGCCAGGGTGGCCAGAGCAAAGCACGGGCGAGTACGCAGGGCCTCGAGCATCGAGTTTAAGGTAAACGGGCATGGTCGGACTCGCGAGGATACGGCATGGTGCAATGATCGATATCATCTTGGCATGGAGCGGCGGGAAAGACAGCACTCTGACTCTGGCTGCGCTCAAGGCCGATGCCCGCTATCGGGTGGTCGGGCTTCTCACAACCATCACCAGCGGCTACGACCGCATCAGCATCCATGGGGTGCGCCGGTCGGTGCTCCAGGCGCAGGTGCGGGCCCTCGATCTTCCGCTCATCGAGGCAACCATCCCGCCCAATGCCAGCAACACCCTCTATGAGGCCGCTTTTTCCGCCGCGCTTCAGACCGCCCAGGAGCGTTGGCCGGGGCTACGGCACATCGCATTTGGTGACCTCTTCCTGGAAGAGGTGCGCCAGTATCGCGAGACGTTGCTGAGCTCACTCCGCTGGGACGGCGTCTTTCCGCTTTGGGGCAGAGACACCGCGTCACTCGCTCGCGAGTTCGTGGCAGCGGGCTACCGAGCGATCCTCACCTGCGTGGACACAAGCCAGCTCGGACCCGAGTTCGCCGGGCGCGAGTTCGACGCGACGCTACTGGCCGACTTGCCTCGCTCGGTGGACCCGTGCGGCGAGCGGGGCGAATTCCACACCTGCGTGTACGCGGGACCGGTCTTCACAACCGCATTGCCGCTGGTTCCCGGTGAGCGGGTGCGTCGAGATGCCCGCTTCGAGTACTGTGATGTCCAGCTCGCGTCCTGCGCCGGCGCACGGTCGAATGCCTGCGTTTGAGCTCGACCCGAAGATCGCCGATTATTACCATCGAGCGCCGGAGTCGGAACGGCTGGCGCAGGGCCCAGCGCAACTGGAGGAATTGCGAACTCGGGAGCTGATCGAGCGCCATGCACGGCGGCCGCCGGCCACGGTGCTGGACGTGGGTGGTGCCGCCGGAGCATATGCGCTCTGGCTGGCCCAGGCGGGTTATACGGTGCACCTCATCGATCCGGTGGCGACCCAGGTGGAGGAAGCGAAGCGCCGGAGCGCCGCCAGCGCCCGACCCTTGGCATCCTGTCGGGTGGGCGACGCACGAAGCCTCGACTTCACCAATCGCGCGGCCGATATCATACTCCTGCTGGGTCCGCTCTATCACCTGACCGAGGCCGCCGATCGGGCTCGCGTTCTGGGTGAGGCGCGACGGGTCCTGAAGCCCGGCGGACAGCTCTTCGCAGCGGCCATCTCGCGCTGGGCCTCGGCCCTGGACGGGCTATCGCGGGACCTGCTCCAAGACCCGCAGTTCGCCGCTATCGTCGAGCGAGATCTTCGCGAAGGACAACATCGCAACCCCACCGAGCGGCTGGACTACTTCACCACAGCGTACTTTCATCACCCCGAGGAGCTGCGGGCGGAGGTTTCGGAGGCGGGGCTCATTCTGGATGGGTTGTACGGGTTGGAAGGTCCAGGCTGGATTCTTCCGGATGTCGCTGCGCGACTGGCGGACCCTCGCCGTCGCGCCGAGCTGCTGCAAGTAGCCCGGGCGCTCGAATCCGAGCCCTCGATGCTCGGCGTCAGCGCCCACCTGCTGGCGGTCGCTCGAGTGCCAGTATGAAAGTCCCCATCTTCACTCGCGCGGTCGACCGCTTTCTGAGTGGATCATGGCCGGACGCCGCCGAGGCGATCCCGGAGTCGTCCCTGAGCTTTCCCGCGGAGGTATGACGTATGGACCGTTTGCTCGGTGGGCTAGGAGCTACTGTCGGCGGCTCACTTGGCTGGTGGGCCGGAGCCAGGGGAGGCGTGTTCGTGGCATTCGCGCTCGGCATGGTCGGCACCGGCGCTGGGCTCTACCTCGGGCGCCGGGTGGCGGAGCGGCTGCTCGAGTAGAGCTCACCGGTTCGAGGACGCTACCCGAAACTCCCGGCTCGAGCACCCATGTACCCGTGAGCCCCAGCTCAGTTGGATGGTGACAACGTAGCGTCCCTCCGACAGCGATCCCAGGTCCAGGGCCACCGATCTCGCCGGTCCGATTGGGCGGGTACGACGTTCTTCCACCCAGCGCAGCCTCACCGGTGACTCGAGTGCGAACGGGCACGAGGGACGCCCAATCGGGTACGGCGCCTCACCCTTGGAGCCCGCTTTCGGGGTCACCGCGATCTCGATCGTCGCGGCAGAATCGCTCTCCTGGTACATCTCCCAGAACAGGCCGAGGCGTTGTCCTCGCCGGACCACCGACCCACTGAGCGCCGCAGGAAGGGTCGCCTCGAGCGACCTCGGTAGTAAGTCGGTGGGAGCAAACAACAGGAGATCAGAGATGGTCGGCTGCAATCCACCGGGATCCGGGGGCGCCATGGCCCGACGCCGTGCGACCCAGGGGGTGTCCACGCCCAACGCTTCGAGGCTCAGTACCGCTGGTCTCCACGCTGATCGCACGCTGAGAACCGCGCGCGGGGTCGCCGGAAATATCCTGCCGACTAGGATTGGAGTGGCCGGATCGCGCGCGACTGCCAAGCGTGCATCGGCGGGGTGAGTGGCGAAGATGGAGTCTGAAGCCAGATCGAACACGGCAACGGTGAGAGTGGTGTCGCGGCGAGCGAAGCGGGCGAACTGCACTCGCTCGATGGATACGAAGCCAGTCGCGTAGGGCGGAGCGTACCGTGATGGGGGGCGTTCCTGATATGCATCCCAACGGGTTTCCGTTTGGTCGGACCAGGGTTCCGTCAGAGCCGGCGCCGGGAAAAGCCAGAAGCTCGGTCCTGGCTCATGACCCAGAATCCAGAACGGCTCCAAGGCCCCGGGTTCCTCTCTTTTCGACCAGTGCGTGGGCCAGCCGAACCGAACCCCGAGCCTGCGGCGGTCGTCACCCCAGGAGCCGCCGTCCGGCGTGGCCGAGTACTGCAGGAGAAGCGCCATCGTGTGGCGGGAATAGTGCTCGGTCTCGAGGTCATTGCCCGGACGGGAATACAGGGGACGTGCCAACCACCAGATCCGCTCATTGACCGAATCCCGGGCGGTGCAGGAGCGCGACCGATAGAGTCGCTCACCGTCGCCGAGCAGCGGTCCGAGATCGGTCCAGGCGCAGCGCTCGGCGGCAGGCATTTCCCGCAAGGCGCGGCTGAACGCGGCTTCGGCGCCCTGATAGTCGTGGGCCCGATGCCGCGCCAGACCTTCCAATGCATGACACCACCACGGAAGGCCCGTGCAGCTCCGGGCCGTGGCGATAGCGGAGTCGCTGAATCCTTCCTCAGCGAGATAGCGTACTAACTGACCGGTGATCCAGCCGTCGCCGGGGAGCTGCTGGTGAGCATCCTGGAGAGCAACCAGGAGGCTCTCCCGGGCCACCCGGACGGGGGCGACCTCGGCGGGTGCCGATTCGACCATGGGTTCGTACCAATAGCAGTAGCGGCCGATGCGTTCATCACAGTCCTTTTGTCGGACGCCCAGCTCGTACGGCAGGTGCGAGCGACGGACCCGCTCGAACTCGCGCTGAGCCGCGTGAGCCTGCCGCAGGAGGTCGAGAGAATCGGACGATTGCGCGCGAGCTGAGGCTTGCTCCACTGAGATCAGAATGGCCCAGAGACACCCGGTGACTGCAAGGCGCCGCCTCTTCCGAGCCCATGAGCGCAGAGGCACTTTGGAGCAGTGACGGAGCAGGTCCTCCAACAGCGGAGTAGCACCGCATTCAGGAGACTGGACAATGAACCCCGAATTTCTTGCTCCACTCATACCAGTCGTGGCGATAATCGCGTTCGCGGCCGTCAAGATAGCTCGTATCCGCGCCGGCGGCCCCGGCGCCGGATCGGCGGACGTCGTGGCACGGCTCGAGTCATTGGAACATACCGTGCACCTGCTCCAGCAAGACCTGACCGAAACCCAGGATCGACTCGATTTCGCGGAGCGGGTGCTGAGCCAGGCTCGGGAAGAGCGGCGTCTTGGCAGCTAGAGAGCCGGGAGGAGACCGCCTGGGTATATGGCCATTCGAGGATCCACCGAATACCGCTTCCATCACCACGCGGCAGGTGCTGGACGGCGCCCCTATTCTCCGGGTGACACATGATGCCGACGATGGCGGCTGGCAGTTCCTGTGCGGCACCACGGAAGACCCTGCTGATGCGCGCGTCATAGGACTCGGCCGGATGATAGCCCGGGACATTTCCCTGAGCGAGCTCGCAGACTTACCAGAAGGATGGCAGGCCTGGCGCACCTCGCCCGGGGTGCCCTGGGAGCGCAGCCCCGTCTGATGCTCCGGCGACTGGACTGCCCCCGGAGACCTCGTGCCAACTGAACATTGAGTTGCGGGAGCCGGTGAAACTCGCGGCCATTGCCTTTGCTCTCCTGAGCGTAATCTGCTTCGCGTGGGCCGCGAGCGATTGGGGAAGCCTGCGCCGGGAATCCCCAGACGATCCGGACGAACGGAGTGCTTTTCGGGGGCGGCTGACCCTCCTGGTGGTTTGCCTGCTTCTCGTGGGCGCTCTCTGGGGACTCGCTGAGTCGTTCGGCTGGAGCCGAGATCGGGCTCTCTGGGTGGGCCTCGGGGGTTTCCTGGCGCTTATGACCCTGAGCCGGCCCTGGTGGTTCTGGGATGACTATCGTGCACGTTGGCTCCGAAGGTTGATCGGAGATGAGCCCACCGCGGCGTTGTATCTCCTGCTCGCCGGGGCAATGCTGTGGATCGGCTTGTTCACCGAGTGGCGCTTCGGCCGGCGTTGAGTCGTCTTACTGGGGCTGAGACCTGGCCTCGCAACTGGCGTGGCGACCTACCCAGCACGCGCACGAATGCCCGCCGCATACCGTCGACGCTGCCGAACCCCACCTGAGTGGCAATGTTCAGCAGCCCGTGGTTGGAAGTTTGGAGCAGCCGCCGGGCGGCTTCGACCCGCAGATGGAGGACATATCTCGCAGGCGTGGTACCGACATCAGCCGTGAACACCCGGGCAAAGTTCCGGACGCTCATCGACACTCGATCGGCCAGGGCCGACGTCGACAGATCTCCCCGGCCGAGATTTTCGGCAATCCACACCTGGAGCTCCTGAATCGGCTGCATCTCGCTCGCCTGCGCGGCGAGCGTTACGCTCAGCTGAGTCTGTCCGGCAGGACGTCGAAGAAACAGTACCAGCTCCCGGGCCGCCTCCACGGCCACGGTGTTTCCGCAGTCCTGCGCCACCCAGGCAAGCGCCAGATCGATCCCGGCCGAAAACCCGCCTGACGTGTAGATGTTGCCCGCCTGCACCCAGATCGGGTTGGGATCCACCGAGAGCCGCGGATATCGGTGCGCCAGCTCGTGGGCGTATTTCCAATGGACCGTGGCTCGGTGGTCCGTCAGCACCCCAGCGCGGGCCAGGAGGAACGCCGCTATGCAGACCGCGCCGACCCGCCGGCACTCCGGCGCGGTTCTTCGCAACCAGTCGGTCAGTTGGTCATCCCGCTGGTTTCGGGTTTTTACTCCGCTCACCACTAACAGCGAATCGATCTCTCCCGCCGGCTCCCGGTAGTGCGCCTGAGCCACCAGCGACAGTCCGCTTTCACCCGCAATGATCCGATCGCGGGTGGTGGAGACGACGCGGATCTCGTATGGCGGGTCGCGAGGCCGCATCAGGCGGCTCGCCGTACTGAAAACTTGCACCGGCCCGACCAGATCCAGCTCCTCGATGGGAGGGACCACCAGCACGACGATGCGGCGAGTCTT
>DASSED010000239.1:0-2761 GCA_035695405.1 Gemmatimonadales bacterium | reverse complement strand
CTTCCTCCTCCGCAAATGCTGGCGAACCGCCGCAGGATGGCGACGTCGCCCAGCTTTTCCTCGGCCCCGCCCACCGGAATGATGTAGCCTCGATTGCTCACCTGCGCTCCTCCATCGCTTTGCCCTGCTCGAAGGTCCCGTGCCGCACCGAAACTCCTTCCAGAAAATGCCAGGCTCCCCGGGCCATGACGCTCTCCACTCCTCCCTGGTCATCCAATACCACCAGGTCCGCATCCGAGCCCGCCGCGAGTCGTCCCTTCCGGGACAGCATCAGCAGCCGAGCGGGATTGGTGGTGAACGCCGGCAGCACCCGCTCGAGCGGCTGGCCGCACGCCAGCAGCTCCCTGAGTGCACCAGCCATGGCGGCTGGACTTCCCACATCCATCGCGGTCACCCGGCCATCGGCGTCGAACGCCGGCAGGCACCCGCCTCCGTCCGAGCTGACCGTCACTCGGCTGGGCGGGAGTCCGGCCTCGAGGTAGCGGGTCAATGCCGCCGGCGCCGACCAGGCGTCCTCGCCCTCGGCGACCGGAAAGGCGGTGATATCGATGACCGAGCCGGTTCGGGCCAGCGCGAGCGCTTCTTCGAACAACGCCTTGCGGCGGTTGATGTGGGTGGGATGGAACACCGCCGGCGGAAGCTCGCTTTGCTTCAGGGCTTCTCTCACCAGCTCCAGTCCTCTGGGTCCGCTGCCCACGTGCAGGTGAACGATGCCGGCTTTTCCGGCCATGAGACCACCTACGTGAGCATCACCCGCGACCCGCAGCAGCTCGTCCAGCGTGGGCTGGCTGGAACGGTGGTCGCTGATCGCCAGCTCGCCGACTCCGAGGATGACATCGATCAGCACCAGGTCCTGTCGCACGCTGCCGGTGATGGTGACCGGTGGGACGTGATAGCCGCCGGTGTAGCAGAATGCGGTGATCCCTTCCTGCGTGAGACCTCGAGCCGTGACCACCAGCTCGGCCGGGGTCCGCACCGTGTCGTCGGTCCCCAGCACCCCGATCGCGGTCGTGACCCCGCCCGTGGTGAGCCGGCTGAGCGGGACCGGCGGAACCCGGGTATGGGGACCGGCCTCTCCTCCACCTCCGGTGAGGTGCACGTGGCAGTCGATGAACCCCGGCACCACCCGGCGGCCTTCCAGATCCCGTACCTGGACGTCCAGGGAGGATGGAAACGCGGGAGCGTCCACCCCGGTCCATGCGATCTGCTCGCCTGCGATCAGAAGATGGGTGTTGCCGCGAGGCGTGGGGTCGAACAGTTCGGCGTTACGGAGCAGCTGGATCATGGTTCCTGGGCAGAGTACCGAGGCTGAGAACTTACCTTAACCCTAGAACCGCGACCACCGGCACTCATTGACCAGCTAACTTCCTGCCCCGCTTCCCCGCTTCCCCGCTTCCCCGCTTCCCCGCCTACCGTTCCAATCCCTCCGGCACCCCGTTGGGGTATTGTTGCTTGATCGCCTCCTGGATTCGCGTGATTCGATTCTCGGGGTTGGGATGGGTGCTGAAGAACTCCGGCGGCCGATTCCCCTGGCTGCTCTCCTCCAGAATCTTCATCAGCTCGATCATCGAGCGCGGGTCATATCCCGCCTCGCTCATGAGGCGCACGCCGAGCTGGTCCGCCTCCAGCTCGTCCTGGCGGCCGAATTTCATCGTCACCAGCTGGCCGATCATGGCGGCGACCGCCGCCGAGCCCCGGCTGTTGGGATCGTTGGGATCGTAGGTGGCGAGCACGGCCGCGCCGGTCAACCCCGCCGTGAGCTGCTGCTTCGCGATGTGCTCGGCGCCATGTCTCGCCACCACGTGACCGGTCTCATGCCCCAGCACGCCCGCGAGCTGCCCCGCGGTCTTGAGGCGCTTCAGCAGTCCCTCGGTGATGAAGATCTGTCCGCCGGGTAAGGCGAATGCGTTGATGGTCTCGGGATCGTCCAGGACGTGGTATTCGTATCGGTAGGGAGTGCTGCTTGCGGCGCTGCGGGAGGCTACCCGTTCGCCTACCTGGCTGACTCGTTGCTGGAGCGCGTTGTCCGGATCCAATCCGCCGAACTGCTGCTCCATCTCCGGAGCCGCCTGGAGTCCGAGAGCGACTTCCTGCTCGGGGGTTATGCCGGCGACGTGCTGCTTTTCCTGGGTGACCGGGTTGAACACGCTGCTCCCGAAGTAGCCCAGGATCGAAATGATCGCGACGACGAGACCGATGAGAAGTCTGCTGCGGGACACAGGGCCTCCCGTGACGAGGAGGCTAAGCTATATACCTTTCGGCTGGTTTTTGACGGTGACTCCCCTCACGTCGTCCGCCTTACCGCCTTACCGCCTTACCGCCTCACGCCACCTTGAAGCTCCCCACCGCTCCCGTGAGCCGCTCCGCCGCTTCGGCCAGGTGCCCCGCCGACGTGGAGATCTCCTCGGTCGAGGCGTTGAGCTGCTGCGCCGCGGCGGCGATCTGCTGGGCCGCCGAGGCGTAGTCTTCGGTCCCGGCGGTCACCTCGCGCATGCGTCCCGCGATCCCTTCGACCAATCCCCTCACGTCACCGGCCGAGTTCGAGATCCGGCGGGTCCATTCGTCGTTGGCCTCGGCGGCGGCGGCGACGTTGAGCAGTCCCGCCGCGGCCTCGTGCGCCGCGTCCCGGGCGGCAATCCCGCCGCTCCCCAGCCGGATGAGCCGGTCTCGCGCGGTCTGGACCTGAGCCACAACGATTCGCACCGTTTCGCTGGTTGTGGTCGCGGCCTGGGCCGCCTGTCCCGCCAGCTTCCGTACCTCT
>DASSED010000238.1:0-4034 GCA_035695405.1 Gemmatimonadales bacterium | reverse complement strand
GACGTTATCAAGACGGCCGACTGGATTCTCGATCTCGGTCCGGAGGGTGGCGAGCTGGGGGGACAGTTGGTGGCGGAAGGCACCCCGGAGGACGTGGCTCAGGTCGATGCCAGCTACACGGCGCGGTTTCTGCGGAAGGCGTTAGAAATCGAAAGTCCAGACTCCAGAGTCGAGAGTCTGCAGTCGAGAGTCTAGACGAATCCCGACTCTCGAACGTTACGACTTCGTAGGCCCGAAGCTCGCCGCCTTGGCTGCCGGATCCACCTTCATCCAGATCCACATCCCCGATAGGCCATGCCCGGGAACGCCACAGAAAATCCGGTAGCTCCCTGACTCCGGCACCGTGAAACGCATGACGTCGGTGGCTTCCTGGGGCAGACCCTCGAGTGCCTTATTGGTATAGGCTCGCGGGATGGCGGGGTCGGTGGAAGCGTTCGGAATCGGGCCTTCGCCGGAGATGACCTCGGCGCTGTGCGGGGTTCCGTCCTTGTTGACGAAGTTGATCACGACGTTCGCTTTGGGGGGCAGGACCAGAGTCGCTGTACCGTTGCTGAATCCATTCCAGTTGAATGGCCCTGCCCTCAGCTCGAACGTGGCGGTGTTGGTCGCCGCATCATACTTGAGCGGCTGACCCTGAGTTGCGGCCCCGGTGCTCTGATTACTCGCAGTAGAAGATGAGTCGGATCCCGCCTTGGTCGAAGCAGCGGTAGACTCGGTCCGCGCCTTGGGAGGTAACCGCCCTGGGTCGATCGACGGCTTCGGGATCGAGGTCGCCCTCTTGGCCGGAGGCTTCGGGGCCGGGCTCGGTGCCTTGCTGGTGTCCTGAGGGTTGACGGCGGGGGTGGCCGTAGAATCGGCGGTGGCCTGAACCGGCGGGGTTCCGCTATCCAGGGCGGCGGTTGACGCGGCCGTCTCAGAGGTGCGGGAGCGGTCAGCGTCCCGCGAACAACCCACGATCGCAATACCGGCGACAATGATACTCAGAAACCAAAGCCCATTCTGGCGCCGTAGTGATATGCTCATGAACCTCTCACTTCTTTCAATGTATAATGCAGCCTCTGCCGAGCCGATGACGGCTGGCTCCTCGTAAAGAGATACCCCGACACTCGATCTGGGGCAATCACATCCCACACCATCTGCCATCCTATCCCGCGACTCCTATGACCCGGCTCCTTCTAAGTCTGGCTCTCCTGTGTCCGGCTTTGCCGCTCCCGGCCCAGCAGGCCGATTCCCTGCTCAGCGTGCAGCGGATCTACGGGACCTCGGAGTTTCGGGGTCAGACTTTCGGCCCGGTTCGTTGGTTGGCCGACGGCTCGGCCTACACTGTGCTGGAAGATGCCGACAATACTGGAGGTCAGAACCTCGTCCGCTATGACACCGAACATGGTGGACGACAGGTTCTGCTGGTGGCACGTCAGTTCATCCCGCCCGAGGACAGCGTCCCCCTCCGGGTCGAGGATTACGCCTGGTCAGCCGATCGCCAGATGCTCCTCCTGTTCACCCATTCTCAACCGGTGTGGCGTCTCAATACCCGGGGCGATTACTGGGTGTTGGAGTTGGCCACTGGCAGGCTCCGGAAGCTCGGAGGTCCCGAGGCCCGGCCCTCGACGCTCATGTTCGCCAAATTCTCGCCCGACAGCCGGCAGGTAGGGTACGTCAGGGAAAACAACCTCTACGTCGAGGATCTCGTCACTGGGAGGATTACCCCCCTCACCACCGACGGATCCCGGACTCTGATCAACGGCACCTTCGACTGGGTCTATGAAGAAGAGCTGATGGACTATCACGCGGACGGGTGGCGCTGGAGTCCGGATGGGCACAAGGTGGCGTACTGGCAGCTCAACGCCGATTCGGTGAAAAACTTCGATCTCATCGATAACACCGACTCGCTCTACTCGTACGTGCGGCCGGTCCAGTATCCCAAGGCGGGGAAGTCGAATTCCGCGGCTCGCATTGGCGTAGTCAATGCCGCGGGCGGAGCCACCCAATGGCTCGACCTCACCGGAGACCCGCGCGATCACTATATCCCTCGGATGGACTGGGCCGGCAACTCCGACGAAGTCGTGCTGCAACGCCTCAACCGACTTCAGAATACCAATGACGTGCTGCTGGGAGACGCCCGGACCGGCGCGGTTCGGACCGTGTTAACCGAGCATGATAGTGCCTGGGTCGAGGTGGTGAACGACCTTACCTGGCTGGACCGAAACAAGAGCTTTTTATGGGTCAGCGAGCGAGACGGCTGGAGGCACGCCTACACCGTCTCACGAGATGGCAAGTCGACTCGACTGGTGACGCGAGGGGCGTACGACATCTCCAAGATCATCGGTGCTGACGAGAAGAATGGGTGGCTCTACTTCGTGGCCTCGCCCGACCAGCCTTCCCAACAATATCTCTTTCGCACTCGGCTCAACGGCGCTGGCCCGGCCGAACGGCTGACACCTGAGGGCCAGCCGGGAACCCACGAATACGAGCGCTCGCCGAACCTCCGTTACGCGCTGGAGACCTTCTCCAGCTTTGGGCAGCCTCCGGTACTTCGAGTCGTCCGTCTCCCCGGCCACGAGACCATCCGCACCCTGGCGGATAACGCTGCCTTGCGCCGGCGACTGGCGAGCTTAACAAAGGGAAAGGTGGAGTTCTTCAGCCTCCCGGCTCCCGATGGAGCGCGTATGCCCGCGTATCTCATGAAACCGGTAGGCTTCGATTCCACCCGGAGGTACCCGCTGCTGCTGCATGTATACGGTGGTCCCGGTGGGACCACCGTGAATGACGCTTGGGGCGGATACTACCTCTGGCACTTGATGCTCACCCAGCGGGGATATTTGGTCGCGAGCATCGACAATAGAGGTACTCCCGCGCCCCTGGGACGGCGGTGGCGGAAATCCATCTACGGTCAGCTTGGCGTCAACGAGACCATCGACCAGGCGAACGGGGTTGAATCGCTGGCTCAACGACCCTATGTCGATCGCAGTCGGATCGGTATGTGGGGATGGAGTTACGGCGGATTCATGACCCTCAACAGCCTGTTCCAGCATCCCGAGCTATTTCGTACCGGTGTGGCCGTGTCGCCCGTAACCCACTGGGCGCTGTACGACAACGTCTACACCGAGCGCTTCAATGGTCTCCCGAGTACCAACCGCGCCGGGTATGACCGGGGTTCTCCGCTGTCTTACGTACGCGGCTTTCGGGGAAACCTACTTCTGATTCACGGGAGCGGGGACGACAACGTGCACTACCAGAACAGTGAAATACTGATCAACGCGCTCGTCTCCCTCAACAAGCCGTTCACCCTGATGGAATACCCCAATCGGACCCATTGCCTGTGCCAGGGTCGAAACACCCAACTTCATCTGTTCGAGCTGATCACCCGATATCTCGACCAGAACCTGAAGGATGTGGCGCCGACTTCCACAGCGGCGGATCAGGCGGTGGTCGGTGCGGGAGCCCGCTAGCCGGGCTCAGCCCCCTTCGGACGCAACGTCGCCAAAGCCGGAACATTCGATCGTGATCTGTAGCGGCTTTCCCTCGGCTTCCTTACCGCTGACCTCGAGCCGCCCCCCCGGTCCGCTGGGCAAGATGGTGACGCTCCCTTCGCCCGCATTGTTGTCCGCTGCACCAGTCTGAATTCGGTGAGACCCTGACTTCGTCTCAACGACCAGGGAAAGTTGGTCGGGGGAGGCATCCTTGGGACGCCAGAGTGTGAGGTTCAGCCGCTTCAGAGAGCCATCTTTCGAGCCATCGTATTGAACCATCCATAAAGCTGCTGAGACCCCATGGATCGAGGCTTCGTCAGCGTGCCTGCACTCGCCGGGACCGCTGCCCTGGTAGGTCTTACCTGCCACTCTGGCTTCGATGCTGACGCTGATCTGATCGGCCGGCGCAGGGGGACCCGTCGGTTTTCGTCTCTGGGCCGAAGCGCTCGAGGGCAGGCTCATCGCGACCGAGGCCAGAACTCCTATGAGTGCAGCCAATCTGGGCATGTATCCTCCACATTAGTGATGCGTACGAGCCTGGTTTCCGCATGGCGAGCCCGGTTC
>DASSED010000237.1:0-29650 GCA_035695405.1 Gemmatimonadales bacterium | reverse complement strand
ACTCACCAGAGCTCCGTCTCCACGGTCGTGGGTCGTCTGGTCGAGGAGGGCTTGGTCGAACGCCAGCCGGCCGCCGACGACCTGCGCCGTCGACAGCTGCGGCTGACGCGGCGTGGACAGCGGTTGGTGGATCGAGCCCCGGTCCCCGCCCAGATCCGGCTCATCGAAGGTCTTCGATCTCTGTCTCCGGCCGAGCTCGAGACGTTGAGCGCTCTGCTCAACCAGGTAGTGCGCGGTATGGGCGCCACCGACGAGCCCCCTGCCCTGCTGTTCAGCGAATCGCCTACCCTCCGGCGACGGAAAAAGCACTAAGCCTCCGGGGCCTGGCCTTCTCCGGCCGGCCGTTCACCCAGATCCAACTCTCGCCGGCAGTTCCGGCAAAAGACCCGCCGGGGCAAGCGGAATACGCGGCCGGCGAGCCCGAGGCGTTGCTCGGTGCCGCAGAAGGGACAGACCCCCTCCGCTGAGGCAAAGATCTCACGCTGGCCCAGGCGCATCGCCCCCCAGCCGAGGCCGAGCAGGAGCGCTCCCGGAACGAGCACGAAATGCACCAGCGGAATGGGTAAGGCGATGAGCGCCAGCACCAGACCTCCGGCCGCGACCGCGCCGGCCCGAACGATCCGATCCCGGACATCCAGCTTCTGTACCACCACGTGGCCCTCTGTCGGAGGTCGGCCAAAACCCTTGAGGTCCACGTTTAGCGAGCGAGTCTGCATAGCGGTCCATACCGTGATGTAGGTATGTTCAAGTTATATGGATACCAATACAAATACCGGCAGCTCCGGATCGGCTCAGACCGCGGCCATCCCACCCCACGCGCGCGTCGTGGATCGTTTGGCCGACTTCACGGCCGATCGGCGGGTCATCATCATCTCATTCATGGCGCTCGTCATTGGAGCTATCGCCGCGCTGGTAGCCACGGCTCTCGTCTGGCTCATCAATGTGGTTACCAACCTCGCATACTATCAGCGCTTCGCCTCGGAGACCGTGTCGCCGGCGGCCAACCGACTCGGCTTCTGGGCCATCCTAGTTCCGGTGGCCGGCGGACTTATCGTCGGGCTGATGGCCCGCTATGGGTCGGAGCGCATCCGGGGGCATGGAATTCCCGAGGCGATGGAAGCCATCCTGATCGGGCGAAGTCGGATGTCGGCCAAGGTGGCGATTCTCAAACCACTCTCATCCGCCATCTCGATCGGAACCGGAGGACCATTCGGAGCCGAAGGCCCGATCATCATGACCGGCGGCGCCTTCGGCTCCCTCTTTGCCCAGGGCTTTCATCTCTCGGCCGCCGAACGGAAGACCCTTCTCGTAGCGGGCGCTGCGGCCGGAATGGCCGCGATCTTCGCGACTCCGCTCGCGTCGGTGCTGTTGGCGGTCGAGCTCCTCCTGTTCGAGTGGAAGCCCAGGAGCTTCATCCCGGTGGTGGCGGCAAGCGCCATGGCTGCCGCGCTCCGGGTCCCTTTGCTGGGCAGCGGCCCCATCTTCCCGGTTGCCCTGCATGCCGCGCTTCCCTGGCGCGAGCTGGCACTCTCCCTTCCCATAGGCATCGCCGCCGGGATTGCCTCTGGCTGCGTGACCTGGCTGGTCTACACCTGCGAAGATCTCTTCGAAAAGGTTCCTTTCGACCGGATGTGGTGGCCGGCAATCGGCGGCGCCGTGATAGGCCTCGGCGGGTTGATCCAGCCTCGGGTATTGGGTGTGGGATACGACGTCATCCGGGACCTTTTGCAGGGACAGCTCGCCGGGTTCGGACCGCTCTGGCTTCTCATGGTCAAAGCGGTAATCTGGGCGGTCGCGCTGGGCTCGGGAACATCGGGAGGCGTGCTAGCGCCGCTACTCATCATGGGCGGCGCTCTGGGTGCGGTTGAGGCCCACCTGATCCGGCCTTCGGAAAGCGGGCTCTGGGCCATGATGAGCATGAGCGCGATGATGGGCGGGACCATGCGGTCACCGCTCACGGCAGTCGCCTTCATGGTGGAGCTCACCGGTGATCTGGCCGTACTTCCCGCGCTCCTGATCGCCTGCGCAGCGGCCCATGCAGTCACAGTATTGTTCATGCGACGCTCGATACTGACCGAGAAGGTGGCCCGCCGCGGCTACCACGTCACCCGGGAGTACAGCGTAAGTCCGCTCGCGCGGATGCGGGTGGAAGACGTGATGGAGCGCGACGTTGCCACCTTACCGGCGGAAGCTACGCTGGCGAGCCTCGGCCGGCGGCTGGCGGAAGGTGATCCGGTGCTGGGACAGCGGTATGCGTGGCCCATTGTGAGCCGGGAGGGCGGCCTGAGCGGTCTCCTTACCAGGAAGGATCTCACGCGAGGACTCCAGCGAGCCGACACCGCCAGCGTCACGGTCGCAGAGATTGCATCCAGTCGGCTCATTGTCGCGTACCCGGACGAGCTGCTGGAAGCGGCGGTGGCTCGGATGGCACGCAAAGGCATCGGGCGACTTCTGGTGGTAGACCGGCACGAGCCTCGGCGGCTTTTGGGTTACATCGGGAGAACCTCCATCGCCGACGCGTGGAGGGAGCTGGTCCGCGAAGAAGAGGTACGCGAGGCCGGCTGGCTTACGGCCCGGATTCGAATACTGCGGAGAAACGTCCGGCAAGTGGTGAAAGAGGGGAAGCGAGGAAGCAGGGAGGCTGGGAAGCGGGGAAGCTGAGTGTGCCAGATGACTCCTTCTCCGCTTTCCCCTCTTCCCCGCCTCCCCGCCTTCCTATAGTCTCCCAGCATGCGCCTCCTCATCACGGGTACCGGCTCCGGTGTGGGAAAGACGTGGGTGGCCTGCGCTCTGGCTCGGGCGCTCCGGGAGTCGGGAAGACCAGCGATTGCGATCAAGCCGGTCGAAACGGGGTGCAAGGGTGACCCGAGTGATTGGGAGGATGGCGTAAGGTTGGCCCGAGCCACCGGCCAGAGCGAGCCGACTCACGCCATCGTGCGACTACCCGAGGGGGTCTCGCCGGTGCTGGCATCGGATCGCGCTGAGGCAGATATCGACTTCGATGGCCTGGTGCTCAAGCTGGAGCGGTTGATCGACGGCGTTGACTACGCGCTGATCGAGGGGGTGGGTGGAGTACTTACGCCGATCACCTGGGAATGGAACATGACGGATGTGGCCCGGTCACTCGGTGCAGCTGCCCTGGTGGTGGGCGTGGACCGGCAGGGCACCATCAACCACACTCTACTCACCCTCAGCGTGCTGGAGCTGGCCGGCATTCACTGCGCTGGAATCGTGCTGACGACGGCGGGAGCCAAGGACCCTTCCGCCGGAGCCAATGCCGCAGCCATCGCCCGACTCTCAGGGATTGACCGAATCCTTACCCTGCCGCGTGAAGGTGCTGAGCACGCTGCCAGGCTGATCGCCCCCGCTCTTGCCTGGCTGGGCGGGATCAGCGCGCCCGCCTGAGTCCGGCCACACCCGGTTGGCTTCCAACAGATAATCGACGAATCGCCGCTCGTCCTCGGCTCGGCGATGCAGCGAGTCCGCCAGCTCTTTATGAGTTGCGGAGATATCGGTCCGCTGCAAGGGATCATTGACTGCGTCGTAGATCTCCGGCCGGCCGCTGGCCGGGTTCAACACCATGCTGAAGCGGCCCTGCTCCCCCAGCAGCGCCGACTCACGGCTGAGGACGAACGTTGCCGAGGGCGACCGCGAGAGCAGGCTCGATCCCATCCACGGATTAGGGTCCCGGATGCCTGCCAGGTCGGCCAGGGTGGGAGCAACGTCGAGCAAGGTGGCGATCGCCGGATGCTCGCCGGGCGGGAGCCGCGGGTGCCCACCGTGAATCAGCAGCGGCACCCAGACAGACTCGCGATATCCGTTGATCTGCCCCGCCGGACCGTGCTCACCCAGGTTGTAGCCATGGTCTCCCGTAATCACGATCAAGGTGTGAGCGAACCAGGGCTCCTGCTGGAGGGAGTCGACGAATTCGCGCAGGACATCATCGGTGTACTCCATGGTATACTCGATCGCCTGCGCCGGCCGCTCCGCCGGTCCGTTCACGAAACGGTCCTCGGGAGAGTGGAACGGGTAGTGATTGCTGGCCGAGGCGATCGCCGCCATGAACGGACGAGGCTCGCGGCCCAGCTCCCGGATGCGCGCGGCAGCCTGCCGGAACAGCGCCCGATCCCCACCGCCCTGGGTGCGGTGAAAACCGTCGAACCAGCGCTGGAGCCACACCGTCTCTCCATCCCAATCGGGATCGAAGGCAGTGAAATATTCCGCCGAATACCCGTGCCGCCGGAGAACTTGAGGCAGACAGTCCAGCCCGGTGTAGGTAAAGGTGCTGGTGATGTTGTAAAACGAGTGTGGCTTCACCGAGCACAGGCCGCTGACAAAGCCGCTGACCGTCGGCGGGCCCATGCTCAGGTGTCTCGGCCAGTATGCGGAAAGACTGTCGTGCGCCAACTGGTCGAGGAACGGCGTGAATGATCGCGTCTGATCGGGACGGAGATATCCGGTGTTCCACCCGCGGAACGTTTCCAGCTGGATGTAAATCACATTCCATGGTCCCCCCTCAGTCAGCGGTGCCGGAGTTGTCGGCACCCGGAGAAGGGGACGGTCAGGATCGGCGAAGACCCAGTTGGAGTCCTGGCTCTGCTCAAACCAGTGCTGTTGGTAGGCCTGTGTGAGCCTCTCCAAGTCGTGGGGTCGCGCTCCCGACGCCAGATCCTTCTGGTACTCTGCGTATAACGTCAGGACCTCGGGACGCACCCGAAGCTTACGGTTCTGGCCCATCGGGTGGTGCTGATACTGGTACAGGAGCAGCCACAGTGGTGCTATCACCAGGGTTGCGGCAGTGAACCGCGAGCGCATTGGTACCAGACCCAGGCGGATTCTGATGGCCCGATCACCAGCGATCCACAGTATGGCGGGAATACACATGAGAATGAGGAAGGGCGTTCCTGGCCCACCGTGATCACCGGTAAAGCTCCGCATCATATCGTTGCTCCAGGCATCGACCCGGAAGTAGGTCAGGAGCAGGCTGCGGGTCAGGTGAATGCCCATGAACCGCATGACCTCGTTGTCGACATGATCAAGGGCGGCAGTGAGAAGCAGGACGATGAGCTGGGTCCGGTGCACCATACGGGCAAAGTCTTGCCGCACCGACCGGTGATAGCATACCACCCACAGCAGCAGCGCCGGCGCCGAGACCAGGAGGACACCGAGCACGTTGTAATAGAGCGCGAAGGGGAAGTAGCGGAGGATGCTGGTAACGTACGCTTGACCGTACGGCGTTGGGCGGACGAAGAGTAAGAGCTCCTGCAATCCCATCGCCAGCCAGGCCAGGCCGGCCAAGATGAGAGCGATGGTAAAATGGCGAGCACCGCTCGAGCCGTCCGAGGCAGAGACGGGTCGCGCCACAGGATACACCCGTTGCTGCATCAGGTGTATCGAGTCCGGCATGGTCCAGTTGGCAGGAGTCATGAGCCCATCGGTCAGATGTGCCATGACCCGCGAGGCAACCTTCAAGCCGCGTGGAGAACATCGGTTTTAGAGCTGCAAGCCTATGTGCCGGTGAGGGATTATCTCACGAGGCGGCACTGCAATCCTTTTCACTGTGGAGGGGACGCGAGGGTCGGCTGTTGCTGCGCGTCGAGTGAGGCGGTTTCAGGGCGTGTTCTCAAGCTCCTTGTCGATGGCATCGCGGACCCATTCCCGTACCCACGGTCGGGAGTCGTCTCGATGGCGAACCAGCCGAGCCAGCGCCTGGGTGTCACCGGCGCGGGCCAGCGTGGCCAGCGCAGTGGCCGCGAGTGGCTGTTGTTCCAGAATCCTTTCCAAACCATCGATCAGGGCAGAATCGGGGGCCGCGGTGGCCGCTGCGATCGCCGCCTCCTGAATCACGTCGCGATACGACGGAGTAGTGAGACCGGCCAGGACAGCGGAGCGCGACCCTGCCGAGTCGATGCTCGCCATGGCGGCGAGCGCCCGGGCGCGCACCTCGTAGCTCGAATCTTTATTCCAGGCCTCGAGTGCCAGTGCCTGGGCCCGTTCCCCACCCAAGGCGCCGAGCGCGGTCAGCGCCGCCGCGCGCACTGCGGACGAGGTGTCTCGCAACGCGGCCCCGAGCGCCGGAACCGCTTTGTCCGCCGGGAAGCCACGCAGGGCCAAAGCCGCTTCGGCCCGGGTGCGATAGTAGTCGGCGGCGCGGGCGGCGCGCGCGAGGGCCACCAAGGCGAGCGAGTCCGCGGTGCGGCGCGCGAGCTGGGCAATAACCCAGCTCCGGTTCCAGAGATCCGGATCACGCGAGAGCTGAGTGGCCAGCCACCGGGTCGGTTGCTCGAATGTCAACGTCTTCAGCATCGAATTGTTCTCGTCGAACACAACCATCGTCGGAGCTGATTTCAGGCCGATGCGGATGATCTGTTCCCGCTGGCTCAGCTCCACCTGGCGGGTCAGGTCACCCGTGCCGGTCCCGACCCGGAGTGTCACTGCTCCGCGAAAGACTTGCGGGGTGCTGTAACGCAGCCCGGCGCTGTCGGCCCGGGCCGTATCGACCTGAGTCTGCCGAATGGTGAGGGTCAGGGCTCCGCCGGTGGAGTCGTAGGCTGGGATGACGGTGAGCTCGGGGTAGCCTGCCTGATAGATCCATTGGCTCCAGAACCAGTCCAGGTTCTCGCCAGTGGCCTCGAGGAAAGCGCGACGAAGGTCCTCACTGATGGCGTTGCCAAAGGCATGGCGGGTGAGGTAGCGGTTCATCCCGGCCCAGAATCGCTCTGGTCCCAGCCGCTGTTTCAGCATCTCCAACACGAGCGCGCCCTTCACATACACGATGTTGGAGTTGTATGCCGCCAGCGGCACACGACGTCGAGCATCGAGCTCGAGAAATTGATGGTAGGAGTCGAGGTAGTAGTCCTCCTCGGCGTGGCGGCCCTGTTTCGTGGCCCAGTACTGCCCCGCCATGAATTCGGCCATCCCCTCGTTCAGCCAGTAGTTCACCCAGTTCTCGGTCGTCACCAGGTTCCCGAACCATTGGTGCGCCAACTCGTGCGGGATGAGAGTGTGACGGTACCAGATCCGGTCCCGGTAGGCGCGAAGATCGGGGATCCAATCCACCAGAGTGGTGGCGCCGACATTCTCCATCCCACCCACGAAATCGGTGACTGTCGTCTGGGAGTAGCGGCCCCAGGGGTACCTCACTCCGGTGAGGCGGCTATAGACCTCCATGATGTCGGGAGTGATGCCGAAGAGCCGCTGGGCGAGTGGCAGGTCTTCGGGATAGACGTAGTACTCGAGCGGAACGTCGCCCCAGCGGTCGGTCACTTTGCGGAGGGGGGCCACGACGAGCGAGATCAAGTAGGTCGATGCCGGCTTGTCCTCAGACCAGTGAACGGTGTGGAACCGCGAGGAGCCTCGGCGGGAACCCGCCGCCCGATCGCTCAGCAGGCGGCCGTTGGATACCACCGTATACTCCGCCGGCACTGTGGCGATCATCTCCCAGGTCGCCTTGTCGTTCGGTGCGCCGTAGGTTGGGATCCAGTTGGGGTTTCCGTCGGTACCTCCGCCGCTATAGATCTGCTGGGGGCGGTGAGGTCGTCGGGGCTCGGCTTTGAAGAAATAGAGTCCCCGTCCGTGGGTGATCTTTCCTCGATAATCGATGGTGAAGCGCACGGTGTCGCGGAACGCCGCCGGACGGTTCAGGCGGATGACCAGCGTGTCTCCCGGGCGGGTGAAGCGCAGGGGCCGGCACGAGGCGGATTTGACCTTGCAGGCAGCGATGATTCGCCGGACCGCGAGCCGGTGTCCCATGTCCATGACGATCGAATCGAGCCCCGGCCGGAGCGATACGAGCGTGGTGGTCACCTTCCCATCGAATGCGGTGGCGTCCCAATCGAAATTGGCCACTTCGATCCGTTGATGGATGAGATCGTAGTCGTGGGACGGAGTATCGTGGCCCGAGAGGATCCGGTCGGCGTTGGTTTGCTGGGCGGCTAGAGGTGTCACGCATCCCAGGGTAACGAGGATGGTCTTTCTGAGCGCAGCGAAGAATCTCTCCGCTCGCTGCCGGAGAAAACCTTGACTCCGCTCAGGATGACAGCTCACAGCGGCAGGGTCAGCTGAGCCAGCGGGGCGAAAGTGAGCCGGTGATGCCGGGTGGGACCGAGCGCGTGAATGCCTTCCTGGTGCTCTTCCGTGCCATAGCCGACGTTGGTGTGCCAGCCGTATCCCGGGTGCCGCTGGGCCAGCCGTTGCATCAATCGATCGCGGATGGTTTTGGCCAGGATCGCCGCGGCAGAGATCGACTGACAGCGGGCATCGCCGTCGACCAGCGCGTCGTGCTTGTAGCCGATCTCGGGCAGCGGTAGACCATCGATGATGATGTGATACGCCAGGCGCCCTTCGTAATTCACCCGGCGGTCTTGGCCCAGGGGATAAGGTGCCAGCGCGGAGCTGCGGATCAGCCGGGCAATGGCGCGCCGCATGGCGAAGGCACTGGCCACCCGGATGTTGTAGCGGTCGATCTCGTGAGCCGACGCCGCCCCGATCCCGAAGGCCAACGCCCGCCGCCGCACCCGTTCCGCCAGCGTGGCACGGACCGAGGGTGGGAGAATCTTGCTGTCACGCAGGCCGCGCACGGCGGCGCAGCCGATGGGAAACACGACGGCCGCGGCCACCACTGGTCCAGCCAGGGGGCCACGGCCGGCCTCGTCTACCCCGACGAGGAGATGCTCCTCCGCCCAGACCGCCCGTTCCCGGACGAGCGTGGGTCGAGGAGCCATCGCTTAGCTCTCGCGCTTCTCCCGGATGCGGGCGGCCTTGCCGCTCAGCGCGCGCAGGTAGTACAGCTTGGCGCGGCGCACCCGGCCCCGGCGAACCAGCTCGACCGAGGCGATGGTGGGACTGTGCATGGGGAAGAGGCGCTCGACTCCGACACCGGCGGAGATTTTGCGAACCGTGAAGGTCTCGCTGATGCCCCCACCCCGCTTGGCGATTACCATGCCCTCGAACGCCTGGAGCCGTTCCTTGTCGCCCTCGCGGACCCGGACCATGACCCGGATGGTATCTCCGGGATCGAATGCAGGAATGTCCGTGCGCAAGCCCTCACGGGCCACTTCTGCCAATCGTTCCATGGTCGGATTCCCCTTCGGTCCGGCGTTTGGGTCGGAAAACTGCAACGATTCTAGTACAGCGACGCGATTTTGTCACCAGTGTCATCCCCTTGGAGAGATCCTTCGCTGCGCTCAGGATGACTGGTGCCTATCCCACAGGTCTGGCCGACGCTCCCGGGTCAGCCGCTCCGCCTCGGCCTGCCGCCACTCGGCGATCTCGGCGTGGTTCCCGGAACGCAGCACCTCGGGAACGGACATCCCCTGATACTCCGGCGGCCGAGTGTAGCTCGGCGGGCTCAACAACCCCTCGTAATGCGAATCCGAGCTGGCTGACTCGTGGTCCCCCAAGGCTCCTGGCAAGAGCCGCACGACTGCATCGATCAGGCATAGCGCCGCGGGCTCACCGCCCGAGAGAACAAAATCACCGATCGAGAGCTCTTCGGTCGCAAGATGATCGGCCACCCGCTGGTCCACGTCCTTATAATGACCGCAGAGCAGAGTAAGCCGCTCTCCCAAGGAAAACCGCACTGCGTCGTCGTGGGTAAAACGCTTTCCCCGGGCCGAGAGTAGCACAATAGGGCCGGTGGGCCGGAGCGTTTCCACGGCCTCGAAGAACGGCTCCGGCTTGAGCACCATTCCCGCGCCCCCGCCATACGCGTAGTCGTCTACCGTCGCGTGACGGTCGTGGCTGAAGTCTCGGAGCTGCACCAGCCGAAACTGAACCAACCCCGCCGCGACCGCGCGGGCGGGAATACTGGCCGCCAGGTACGGGGCGATGACTTCGGGAAAGAGCGTGACGACGTCGATGATCAGCGGCGGGATGGCGGGATGGCGGGACGGTGCAGCGTTCGGATTATCCGGTTTCATCGCCTACCTCACCTGTCCTGCCGCCGCTCCACCTCAGTCGAGCAGCCCATCCGGCGGGCTCACTACTAAGCGACGCCCTACTCGGTCAACCTCTCGGACGAATTCCTTTTTGTACGGCAGCAGGAACTCCCGCTTCGGTCCCTGCACTTCGATCATCAGTCCAGATGCCAGCTCGTAGATGGCAGACACCACACCCAACGGTGTACCGTCAGGCTGCCGAACCGAGAAGCCGTCCAGCTCGTGGAGGTAGACCTCGCCTTCCGCGAGTGGCCCCAAGCTCTCCTGAGGCACGCCGAGGAATTTTCCTCGATAGGGGTCCAGGGCGTCCCGATTGTCCACTCCGGCGAACTTCACCAGCCACTCCCGGTGATAGCTCCGGCTTCGCTCCACCGTGAGCGGTCCGGCCACCGTCTCGCCCTCCAGATTCAGCAGCCAGACCTCGCGCCCGGGGATGAACACGGACTCGGGGGTATCGGTGAGCGGGAACAGCGTGCAGTCGCCCTTGAGGCCGTGTGGTTTCCTCAGGCGGCCCACGACCACGTGGCGCGCGTCGATAGGTCAGTCTCCAGTCACCAGTCGCCGGGCGCCAGTCCGGTCTTGGGCGATTACTGACTACTGGTGACTGGCGTCTGGCGACCTTCCGCGAACACCCCGGCTTGCTTGAGCAGCGACTGAACCGTATCCGAGGGCGTCGCGCCCTTAGCGATCCACTGTCGCGCCTTCTCCGCATCGACCTTTACTTTGTCGGCGGCGGTCTGACCCTTCGGATTGTAGGTCCCGATGATCTCGATAAACCGCCCGTCCCGGGGCGATTCTCCGTGGGCGACCACGATGCGGTAGAGGGGCACCTTCTTCCGGCCGATGCGGCGCAAGCGAATTCGTGTGGCCATGTCCGTTCCTGTGTCTGGGGTTAGCCGGGGAATCCGCCGCGTCCGAATGGCAGCTTCAGACCGGCGCCTCCGGTCTTCCCCGCGATCTTCATGAACTTTTGCATCTGCTTGAACTGGCTCAGGAGCGTGTTCACTTCCTGAACCGTTCGGCCCGATCCCTTGGCGATGCGGAGCCGCCGCTGCCCATTGATCAGGTCCGGGTTGGCCCGCTCCTTGGGCGTCATCGACAGTACGATCGCCTCCACGTGCTTGAGCTTCTTGTCGTCCACGTTGGCCGCCTGGAGCATGGCCGGATTCACGCCCGGCAGCATGCCCAGCACGTTCTTGAGCGGCCCCATCTTCTGCATCTGGCGCATGGCGTTGAGAAAGTCGCCCAGGTCGAGACCCTTTTTCGAGGTGACCTTCTTCGCCAGCCGTTCGGCTTCTTTCTCGTCGACCGCGCTCTGGGCCTTCTCCACCAGCGAGAGAATGTCGCCCTGCTGGAGAATCCGCCCGGCCAGCCGGTCGGGATGGAACGGCTCCAACGCCTCGAGCTTCTCGCCCACACCGATGTATTTGATCGGCGCATGGGTGACGCCGTAAATCGAAAGCGCCGCGCCGCCTCGTGCGTCCCCATCCATCTTGGTGAGGATCACCCCGGTGATGCCGAGCGCCTCGTGGAACCCCTTGGCGATACGAACCGCGTCCTGCCCCGTCATTCCGTCCGCGACCAGCAGGATCTCCTGAGGCGAGACCGCCGTCTTGAGCCGTTTGAGCTCATCCATCATTTCATCGTCGATCTGGAGCCGGCCCGCGGTGTCTACAATGACGCTTCGAGCCCGGGCCTTCCCCGCGGCAACAACACCCTCGCGTACGATCTTCACCACATCGGTCGAGGTGTTGTCGCTGTGGACGCCTACATCGACCTGGCGTCCCAACGTGTGCAGCTGATCGATGGCGGCGGGGCGATACACGTCGGCCGCGATCAGAAAGGGCGCCTTCTGCTCCAGCTTCAGTCGCTTGGCCAGTTTGCCGGCAGTCGTGGTCTTCCCGGAGCCCTGGAGACCAACCAGCAAGATCACCGTGGGTGGCACCGTGGCGTACGCAATCGGCGCCTGCTTCTCGCCCAGCATGGCCACCAGCTCGTCGTACACGATCTTGACCAGCTGATGGCCGGGCCGCACGTCCTTGATCGACGTGAGCCCAACCGCCTTGGCCTGGACCCGCTCCAGGAAGTCGCGAGTCAGGTCGAAGCTCACGTCGGCCTCGAGCAGAATCCGCCGGATTTCCCGGAGGCCTTCCTTGACCGCGTCTTCCGTTAAAACGCCGCGCCCCGTAAGCCGCTGGAGCGTGGCGTTGAGTTTGCTGGAAAGCTCGTCGAACATAAGCCCGTAAGCATAAACCGCAAACGGGTTTCGGACAAGCGACGGCTATGGCCCGATGCTGATCATCCGGGCTATCGAGGGCACGCCAGCGGAGTTCAGCAGGAACAGCATGTAGGTACCGGGAGGCGCGCGATTGGCATCCGGCGGCGAGGTGGAGGAGAGAGTACTGGAGCCTGCCTGGTTGGTGAAGCTCAATGGCCAGATATGCTGGCCCTCGTTGAACCAGTGCGTGTCGGCCGACAGCCGGATCAGATTACCACGAGTGACGTTCGCGGCGTCCGGGGACTGGACCGAAAACGATTGCCCGTACCCTAAGTGGGTCGGAGCGGAGCTGATTGCTGGTCTTGCCGCGAGACTTCCATCCGGGTTGAACAGATAGGGCGGAGAAAAGACCTGAGCCGTGAGTGAGCTGTGGGCCAGATCGACGCCGAAACCTTCTCCGCTTCCGCTCGAGAGCACCCGGGCGTCGGGCAGCAGGAGTGCCGTAGAGTGATAGGTGCGGATTGCTGGCTCATATGCCATCCTGGTCCAGGACTCGGTAGCCGGGTTCCACAGCTCAGGATAATGCACCGCGAGCGCCTGATCGTTCACCAGCCCGCTGGTGCCGTGGGTCACGAGCACTTTTCCATCCGCCAGGATGGTGGCCATCATATGCCGCCGCGGGTAGGTCATGCTGGCAATGGTCCGCCACGAAGGGGACGCGGTAGTGAGATCGATTACCTCCGCTGACGCGGTGGGGTTATCGCCGCCACCGGCATACAGAATCTTGCCGGGAGCGTACATGGCGGCGGAGCCGGTGCTTCGATCGGCCACATGGCGGTCGGCGACTTTGGTCCATGTGCCCAGGCCGCTCGGGTCCAGGTAGTAGGACGACGTCTGGGGACCGGCCACGAACACTTTGCCATTGGGGGCTACGAACGCGGTCGGGTAATAGGGCAGATTGAGCGGAGCGTTGGTGAGCCGACGCCATTGAGTTCCGGTCCAGACCTCCGGCACCGGTACATTCGCGGCATTCTCATCGGTTCCCGCCAGCACCAGCATCTCACCGTTCGGCAACAGAGTAGTGGTAGGGTACCATCGTCCCTGAGCCATGGGCATCGCGGTCGTGCTCCAGCTTTCGGTGACAGGGTCGAAGTACGCTGCCATCGGAAGGCCCTTGTGGTCGGTGATGTGACCGCCGGCAACGAAGAGCCGGCCATCGGGCAGGAAGCTATGGCCACTGCAGAACACCTCGAACGGCGCCGCGATCTGGGTGAAGCCGGCGGCCCCCTTGGCATAATCCCAGAGGTAGGCCTCACCCCGTCTTCCCCAGAGCAGAATCTTGTTGGTCCACAGGTAGCTCATGTGAATCGAGAGCACCGGGGTATTCACCGGCGATTCCCAGCGTCCCTCCCGAGCCACCGTGCTGGTACTGGAGCTGCCGAACGTGACCTTGACCGTGACGCTCTGGATGAACGTGTACTGACAGGTTCCCGAGCCGCTGCACGGCCCGGCCCACTTCACGAAACTGAATCCCGCGGCCGGCGTGGCGGTCAGGATGATCTTGCTGTAGGCAGGATACTTGGCGGAGCATCCAGTCGATGCCGGGATGCCGTTGGTGATGACGCAATTGATCGCCGGCGTAAGCCCCGCTTGGCTGGTGATTCTGCCGCTTCCGACGCCGGTTGCTCCACTGATGACCTTCACCGAGAACGGTCCCTTGAGAAACTTGGCCGTGACGCTCCGGTTTACTGACATCGTCACCTTGCAGCTTCCTGTTCCGCTGCAGGTGGACCAGGACCTGAACGAGTGGCCGCTCACCGGGGTGGCGGTGAGAGTCACGACGATGCCTTGCGAGAACTGCGCTCTGCAGCCCGTGGTCGCGGCGACGCCCGCGGTGATGGTACAGTTGATTCCGGCGGGACTGGACCTGACGACGCCGTTTCCAGTGCCGGTGCCGAGGACGGTGAGGGTCTGGAGAACTGTGGTCGCTAGATCCGGTGCTGCGGGCTCAGGTGAATCGTGACAGCCGTGCAACATCGCCAAAGCGACAGCGGAGCCCATGACCACAAGGGCCGCGGAAAGTTTGAGCGAGGAGCGCAACACGCCTCCGAAACCAACGGCGGGAGTTGATGGTTGATGCTGGGGTGAAAGAGGTAGCATGGAGCTTACGCGAGGGGCTGTCAAGCCGAGAGATTCTTCGCTCCGCTCAGAATGGACAGCGGGTTCAAGCGCCCGCCGTACCGCCGTACCGCCCTCCCGCCTAATCTTCCTTCTATGGCCACAATGCAGGAACTGACCAACCCGGAGGAACGGCAGCGCAACCTCGAGCGCATGAAGCGGCGGGCGACCGGCCTGCTCGTGCTCATGGGGATGATCTTCATCGTGGCTCGGATCCTCGAGGCGCAGCACCCCTGGATCGGCTACCTACGGGCCACAGCGGAGGCATCCCTGGTAGGGGGCATCGCCGATTGGTTTGCCATCACGGCGCTCTTCCGGCACCCGCTGAACATCCCGATTCCTCATACCGCCATCATTCCCAGCCGCAAGGACCGCATCGGCCGCAGCCTGGGGAATTTCGTACAGAACAACTTTCTGTCGCCCGAGGTGCTGACCGCCAAGCTGCGGGCTGCCCAGATCAGCCGCCGTGCGGCCGAGTGGGTCAGCCAGCCGGAGCATGCGCGAACAGCCGCGCAGCAAGTCGGATCGGTGCTGCGCGCCGCCGGCAGCGTGGTGCGCGATGATGACGTACACGCGCTCATCGACCGCAGCGTCATCGAGCCGTTGCGCCAGGTGCCGATCGCCCCCGTGCTGGCCAAGGGTCTGGCACTCCTCACCGTGGACGATCGCCACCAGCAGTTGCTCGATCGCGTGATCCACGGCTTGACCCGGCTGGTGGCTGAGAACGAGGCCCTGATCCGGGACCGCATTCGAGAGGAGAGCCCCTGGTGGGTGCCTAAGGTGGTGGACGACCGCATCCATCAAAAGGTGCTCGGCGGGATCGAGCGCACATTGTTCGAGGTCGGCGCCGATCCCGATCACCCCCTGCGCCATCAATTCGACGAGCTGCTGGCGGACTGGATGGTGCAGCTCCAGCAGTCACCCGAGGTCATCGCCCGAGCCGAAGCGATCAAGGAACAGGTGCTCGACCCCGAGACCAGCGGCCGCCTGGCTGCATCATTGTGGCAGGAGCTGAAGGACGTGCTCGGCCGTCAGAGCGCGGGGTCCGACTCCGCACCCGGCGCCGTAGCCCGAGGGCTCTCGGCGCTGGCCGGCGCGGCATTGGAAGACGAAGCGCTTCTCGAGAAGATCGATGGATGGGTAATCGGTGCGGTACTTCGGGTCGTGGAGCAGCACCGGGGCGAAGTAGGCCAGTTGATCGCTCAAACGGTGAGCTCGTGGGACCCGGAGGAGACCTCCCGCCGAATCGAGCTGCTGGTAGGACGGGACCTTCAGTTCATTCGGATCAACGGAACTCTGGTCGGCGGGTTAGTCGGGCTTCTGATCTACACGGTAACCCACGCCCTGTGATCGGCTAGCGGGTGATGGATACCCTGGGGATGTGATCCCAGCCGTCCCATCCCGTCGGCGCCAGGACATACAGGTTCGCAGGCTTTCCTTCCACGTCGAGACTCCCGAGGTCGGTCCGGTAGCCCTTGCGTGAGGTCGACCGAAGCTTCCCGCCATAGCCCCAGGTGAAGCGCTCGGCCGAACGGGGCTCGTCCCATACGACGTACCATATCAAGGCCGGTCCAGCCGGCGTGCGATATACCCGATATCGGTCTCCCCCCCACCCGATGGGGGAGTGGGTCCGCACTTGGTCCGACCCAGCCAACTGAGCCAGCAAGACCCGGATCTCGGCCTCTCCCAGCACATCTTCGTACACGATTCCGGAGTCCGGAGGAAATGCCAACCCGACCGGCTGGTCACCACGAGCGTACCGGTCCGGCGCGAGGATCTGCTCGGTCGAGACCGGCATCCGGGGACCATAGGGCACCGAGTCCTTCCACCGGGACCCCTCCCACCAATGCATGAACTCCGCGCCCGCCAGATAGGGGAAAATCAGAGCCTCTTTCACTATGAGGGGCGCCTTGGCGAACACCGGCATGGATCCCTGCTGCTCCCGCACCTGCTCCCGGTACATCTCCCAGAACTCGGGATTGCTCGTTACCTGCTGGCCCGATGCCAGCACATCGATCGACACGAGGGTTGCCTGACCTTCGAGCACCGCCTGAGCCGCGGTGAGCCGGTCGTTGTTGGAGGTTTCGCGCAGAATTGAGTCGAGTGGGAGATATTGGCCCTGAAGTGCGTGCACCATTTCGTGGGCCAGCACCAGGCGGAGCTGACTGGGGTCGGCATCGGCCACACCGAAAAGGGTGGCGGAGTCGGGATCGTAGTAACCGGCCACCTGTTCGGTATAGAGATCGAGCAGCAGCGTACGCAGGGCGAGAGTGTCGGGCAACAGGCCGAATAACCGGTACGCCGCCTCCAGTCCCTGCATCCTCGCCGGTGGCAGCTCCTGGTCGAGCTTCCGGATGAGATAGTCTCGCACCTGACCCCGGGTGCGGAGCGCCGAGCGCGGTCTGGTCTTGAACGCGAGGCCGGTGGCGCGAGCGACTGGCGTCTGGAGACTGTCGACCAGGTGTTCCAGCTGATTGGACCGGGTAGTTGGGACCTCGCCGCGGCAGGACGAGAGCAGCGGAATCAAGATCAGGGCTGCTGACAGCCAGCGGGGTATCGGGAGTCCCATACTCATCATCCCAACAGGAAGCGATAATACCAGCCGACCAGCCCTGGACCGATCAAATACGCGGTTGCCGCTCCGATCGAAAGGAAGATTCCGAATGGCACCAACTTTCTCTTTCCGGCAGCCAGCAAGGGGAGGAAAATCAGGCTGCCTATCAGCGCACCCAGAAATATGGTGAGCAGGACTCCCCGCCAGCCGACAAAGGCTCCAACCATTGCCATCATCTTGATGTCGCCCCCGCCCATCGCCTCTTCCTTGAATGCCCAGGTCCCCACAACTCCCGCCAGCCAAAGCACCGTAAAGCCGACCATCGCTCCGAGCAGCGCTGCCCCCAGGCCGTGCAGTCCTGCCGCGAGGCTGAAGAGGAGGCCCAGCGCGAGCCCTCCCCAGGTGAATTCGTCGGGAATGAGGTATTCACGGGCGTCCGTCATCGTGATGCCGAGCAGGATGGTGCCGAAGATGGCTCCGCGAAGCGCTTCGATATTCGTGCCGTGGCGCCACGCCATATAGCCCCAGATGCCTGCGGTTGCGAGCTCGATCAGCGGGTACTGGACTGAGATCGGCTCTCCACAGCCGCGACAGCGGGCTCGCAGGATGATCCAGGAGAGCACCGGAATGTTGTCGTACCAGACCAGTCCCCGACCGCATCGGGGGCAACGCGAGGGGGGACTCACCACCGATTGCTTGGGATCGGCTCCCCAGCGGAGAATACAGACGTTGAGGAAGCTCCCCACCATTGCGCCGAGCACCACGGCGTAAAGCACAATCAGCCAGTGAGGATAGGCATCAAACGCCACGAGTGACCTCATACAAGAGAATGCCGGCGGCCACCGCCACGTTGAGCGACTCCACTTCCCCGCTCAACGGAATGGAAATCCGTTGGTCGGCAGAGGCATCCAGCGCCGGCCCCACACCCGCACCTTCGTTTCCCAGCACCAGTACGATGCCGCGGCCTGGG
Source organism: Gemmatimonadales bacterium (assembly GCA_035695405.1). Taxonomy (GTDB): domain Bacteria; phylum Gemmatimonadota; class Gemmatimonadetes; order Gemmatimonadales; family GWC2-71-9; genus CAVVWJ01. The sequence goes on along the minus strand of DASSED010000237.1, from coordinate 11,792 downwards.
GTACTCGCAGCCCGGATCCGGTCCGGGGTCTGACCGGCTCGATCGGCCACCCAGATCTGGGCCCGCTGCAACCGGGCCCACGCGATCAGCTCCTCCGGAGATGCCGCCGGGGTGGGGAGCCGGAAGGTCGCCCCCATGGCGCCGCGAATCACCTTTGAGTTGGTGAGGTCCGCCGTGCCTTTCAGACCCACGAGACCGAGGGCTCCCAGCCCGAGCGCAGTCCGGATCATGGTTCCTACGTTGCCGGGGTCCTGCACTGCATCGAGCGCCAACACTGTTCCGCCGTGGGACAGCTGCAGATCACTCAAGCTCCAGCGCTTGGGCTCGATCACCGCGACGATCCCCTGGGGGTGCTCGGTGTCGGCCAGCTCGACCAGCTCGTCGTCCGTGACGTCTTCAACCCGGATGCCGCGGGCGGTCAGGGCTGCTTTCAGCCCCCTCCCGCGGGTGGTACTTTCCAGCGCCTGAGAGGCGACGGCTCCGGGCATCGGTACGCCGGCGGCAATTGCCTCTTCCACCAGCCGGATTCCTTCCGCCAACGCAAGCCCGCGCCGCTCGCGACCCCGGCGCCGGTGCAGGTCTCGAATCAAGGTCTGGAGGGAGCTGCTCATGGGGACGCTCACCCGATGAAGATCGCGCTCACGATCGCCGGTTCTGATTCGGGCGGCGGCGCCGGAATTCAGGCCGACCTCAAGACGTTTCAGCAATACGGCGTGTTCGGTACTTCGGTGATCGTAGCAGTCACGGCCCAGAATACCCGCGGCGTTCGCGCGGTTGAAGTGGTGCCGGATGCGATGGTGAGCGCACAGCTCATCGCTCTGGCCGAAGATCTTCCCCCCACGGCGCTCAAGACCGGCATGCTGGCCGAGGCCGGTGTGGTCCGAACCGTCGCTCGCGCGATTCGAGAGAACGGCTGGGCTCCCCTGGTGGTCGACCCGGTGATGGTCTCCACCTCGGGAACCCGGCTGCTCAGCACCGAGGCCGAGGAGGTCATGCGGGAAGATCTCTTACCGCTGGCAGCCCTGGTGACGCCCAATCTCGAAGAGGCGGCCCTGTTGACCGGACGGATGGTGCATGACCCGGCGACGATGGAACGGGCCGGCACCACCCTTCTGCGGTTCGGTGCCGGCGCCGCGCTGATCAAGGGTGGTCATCTCCAAGGAGACGAGATCACCGACGTGCTCGCGACCCCGGATGGGGTCCGTCATTTTACCCGTCCGAAGATCCAGGGCAGACCCCTCCACGGCAGCGGCTGCACCCTTTCAGCCGCGATCACCGCCGGCTTTGCGCTCGGTTGGCCGCTGGAGGCGGCAGTGGCCAATGCACTCGACTTCGTGCAGCGAGCCATCACGGCTGCTCCAGGTATCGGCGGAGGCTTCGGGCCCCTGAACCACACCGTACCCGGCCCTAAAGCCGCTCGATGACTCCCTCCACCAATCCCGCCAGTTCATGGCGAACCCGATTGGCCGTTTCCATCACCTCGCCATGACTGAGCTTATGGGGTGAGATGCCGGATGCGAGATTGGTCACCACCGAAAAGCCGAGGCATCTGAGTCCTCGAGCGCGCGCCGCGATCACCTCGATGGCTGTGGACATTCCTACTGCATCGGCCCCGAGCCGCTCGGCCATGCGAATCTCCGCCGGCGTCTCATAGCTGGGACCGAGCAGCTGGATATAAACTCCTTCGTCGAGCGCGATTCGCTTGGTCGTGGCCACTTCGCGCGCCAGTGCCCGAAGCTTCCGGTCGTACGGATCCGACATGTCGGGGAAACGCTCTTCACCGGGAAGCACCGGACCGATAAGCGGATTCCGAAACGTCAGATTGATGTGGTCCGCGATCAACATCACCGTGCCCGATCCGAAGGTTCGGCGTATGCCGCCAGCGGCGTTGCTGAGGATGAGGGTCTCGACCCCGAGGCTAGCAAGGACCCGGACTGGGAATGCTGCAACCCGTGGGTCATGACCTTCATATAAATGAAAGCGGCCGCTCTGGACCACGACGTCTTTCCCGGCCAGCTTCCCGGCGACGAGCTCTGCGCCATGTCCGATGACCGTGGTGGCGGGGAAGCCGGGAATGTCGCCATAGGGAATCCGCACCGCGTCTTCCACTTCTCCGCTCAGAAAACCCAGCCCCGACCCGAGCACGACCGCCACTCGCGGCTGCAGCCTTCCGATGCTATCGCGAATGATTGCCGCCGCGGCGGCGATCACATCCCCCTCCTTCACAACAGAATCCCGGCAATGGTGGCTGACAAGAAGTTCGCCAGCGTTCCCGCGAACATGGCGCGAAGTCCCAGCCGTGCCAAATCGCGCTTGCGCTCCGGAACCAAGGCCCCGATGCCTCCCAGCTGAATCCCCACCGAGCTGAAGTTGGCAAAACCGGCCAGCGCAAAGGAGGCGATGGTGAATGAGCGAGGATCGAGCTGGGGCTTGAGTGGCCCCAGTTGGCTATATGCGATGAATTCATTCAACACCATGCGCGTACCCAACAGGCTCCCGATGGTTCCGCTGTCGTGCCAGGGTACCCCCATGACCCACGCGATCGGCCGGAAGATCCACCCCAGCACCGTCTGCAAGTTTTCGGGAAACCACCCGATGAACCGGTGCACTGCGCCAAAGCCCCCGTTCACCAGGGCGACCAGCGCCACGAACGACACCAGCATGGCAATTACGTTCAGCATCAGAGTGAGCCCTTCGCTGGTGCCGCGCGCCGCTGCGTCGAGCAGGTTTACATCCTGCTTGGGCATGTCGAGCTTGACCGTGCCATAAGTCTCCGGCACCTCGACCTCGGGCTCGAACAGCTTGGCCATCATGATCGTCCCCGGCGCCGTCATGATGACGGCGGTCAGAAGATGCCGGGCCTCGATTCCGAAGGCGATGTAGGCCACCATGATCGATCCGGAAATGTGGGCCATGCCGGAGGTCATGACTGTCATGAGCTCGGACATCGTCATCCGGGAAAGGAATGGCCTGATGGTGAGAGGTGCCTCGGTTTGTCCCATGAAGATCGATGCCGCCACGTTCAGGCTCTCGGCCCCGCTCGCTCCCATGACTCGGCTCATCAACACGGCAAAAGCCCGGACGATGAGCTGCATGATCCCGAGGTAATACAGAATGGCGAAGAGCGCGCTCACGAAGATGATCGCGGGGAGGAGCTGGAAGGCAAAGATGACGCCGAGGCTCGAATTGGGTTTCCCCAGCTCACCGAACACGAACTGGGAGCCAACATAGGAATAGCTCAGGATGGAAGTCACAAAGCTTCCCAAGGCGCGAAACAGCTGCTGGCCTAGGGGGATCCGAAGCACGAAGATGGCGAAGAGGAGCTGCAAGCCGAGGCCCCAGGCTACCACCCGCCACCGGATCCGGCGCCGGTTGTGGGACATGAGAATTGCGATCGCCAGGATAGCAACGATGCCCAGCAGCCCGTTGAGCCGCGATGTGAGCGACGCGGTGGCAGGGACGCTGGTGAACGGCGCGGGCGGCGCTACGGTAGGCTGCTGCGGGGGCGCAATCGAAGCGGTGTCCGGCTTGCCCTGCGCCAGCACGCTGCTGATCCCCTGTGCGGTAAGTCCCTGAATCATCCAGACTGACACGACCGCGCCGGCAAAGACCACTGCGGCGAGGACCGCCACGCGCACACGCCTGCCTCCCGGCCATGATGTCATGCTCAGGTCTCCGTCAACCGATGTCGTCTAACTCGTTACGTACCCGGCTCAAGAGCTCGAGCCGTTGGGGCCAGGGAAGAAATGCGCCGGAAAAGCCATTCATGATCATCTGGTCGATCTCGGCCCGGCTGAACCCCAGCTCGGTGTGCGCCAGCCAGTACTCGTCGCTCAGCGATATACCGCCCATAAGCCAGCCATCAGTGCACAGCGTCACGATGATGCCGGCATCGAAGTACGCTCGCACCGGGTGCTCCGAGGCTCGGGCTACCGCCCGCGTCTGAAGGTTACTGGTGATGTTGGCTTCGATAACGATCCGGCGATCCCGAACGTAATCCTGGAGCTCGGGATTCTCGTAGAGTCGGGTGCCGTGTCCGATGCGGTTGGCATGACACTCGTGGATCGCGGCGGCGATGGACTCCGCTCCGGCCGCCTCTCCGGCGTGAATGGTGATTCCGAGCAGCCCCTCGGCGGCCACATCGAAGGCGGCTTTGTGCGCTCCCGGAGGCCGACCCGCCTCACCGCCTGCCAGATCGAAGGCCACCACACCCCGATCGCGAAAGGGAACGGAGCTCCGGGCGATTTCGACGGAGACGCCCGGCTGATAATGCCGCAGCGAGCAGTTGATCACCCGGGAGATCACACCGAAGTCGCGCTCACCTCGGGCGAAACCGCGAAGCTCCGCCTCGATCACCTCTTCCAGGGTCAATCCCCGCGTCCGGCTCAGCTGGGGGCAATACCGTACCTCCAAATACCGGACATTGTCCCGCGCCGCGTCTTCCGCCATCTCGTAGGCCACTCGCTCGATGGCTTCGGGAGTTTGGAGCAGCTGGATGGTGATGTCGAACCGGCGGAGATAATCCTCCAGGCTCTTGGCATCATCGACCCGCATAAAGCGTTGCAGCGCGCGAGGGTCATTGGTAGGCAGGGTGACCTTGGCCGTACGAGCCAGATCGATCATGGTGGTCGCCCGAAGCGATCCATCGAGGTGAACGTGCAGCTCGGCCTTGGGGAGCCGCCGAATGACTTCAGGGGTCAACATCGGCCGTCCCCCGCTGGGCGCGAACCACCACTCGCACAATGGCTCCATTGGTCACCGTGACTCCCGAATCGATCTCGACCCCGCGGCCGTCGGTGATATAGAGAGCGCCGGCGGCAAGCTTTTCGGTGAACCCGTCATCGACGGCTGCGAGCGCGTCCGCCACACTGGACCCGGCTGGGAGATCCAGCTTGATGCCATTGATGAACACCCGAATCGTGTCAGTCATGGCCGGTTCGACACGAAGCCTGGCGTCCCGGCAAAGGTCACCGGTTGAGGCAGCCGTTGCAGGTAGGCAATCAGGCCATCCACATCGAGGGTGCCGGTCGGCTCGACTGTTTGACCCTTGAGCGCGGTGAAGCCGGCACCGCCGCCGGAGAGAAAATCGTCGATCGCCAACGTGTAGCTCTCGTTTCGCCGCAGCTTGCGCCCGCCGGTGAATTCGATGGACTGAATTCGCCGATTGGGACGCCGCCGGGGGTCGTATTGCACCGTGACACCAGCGACATACGCTGTGGGCGGGCCGTTCCGGCCCAGCGCCTGCTCCAGGACCTCCTGGAGTCTGGAGCCGGACAGCGTCAGCTTGAGCAGCTCGTTTTGCGACGGGAGGATCTCGAACAGCTGGCCATAGGTAACCTGGCCGGCGGGCAGATCAGAACGGATCTCGTCGGTTGCTACCAGACCGACATCCGCACGAAGCACATTGCGCCGAGCCTCCGCGATGAGGGCTCCCAGCCGCTGCTGGTAGTCGGCGCGCACCAGGGGAAATTTGATGTTCGCCACCGGCCGGCTGGCCAGTGAGTCCGCCGTGCGGCGGTACTGCTCCACCAACTGACCCATGGCGGAATCACCACTGGTCTCACCCGGGACGACTGGCTGAACTCTGGTCCGCACCTCGCGGCCTCCCGCGGGGGTCATCACCAGGTCGGCCACGGCCAGTGCGCTGCCCTTGCCTCCTCCCGAGACGATCGGCACCTCTGCGACTCGGGTATTCACCGAATCGGTGTGTCCGGCGATGATAAGATCTACCGCGTGTGGTTCCAAACCTTCGGCCAGTCGGACCACCTCACCCGTGCAGGCGGCTCCCAGGCAGGACGCGCCGGCATGAGCCAGCAGTATCGTGAAGTCCGGATGACGGCTGCGCACGTCCGCCAGCACGTCGTGAAGGGGAAGCGCGCCATCGCCAAAGCGGAGTCCAGCGGTGATCGCGGATTTTACGCTGGCCTTGGCGTCGGATGTAATGTAGCCCACCACCGCCACCTTGATCCCTCGACCCTCCAGAATCCGGTAGGGTGTAATCCAATCAGGTCTCTGGCCGGTAGCAGAATCGAACACATTGGCCGCAAGCCAGGGATAGCGGCTCTCGGATATCCTGCGGCGCAAGGTATCGAGAGACCATTCGAGGTCGTGCTCGCCCAATGCTGCAGCCCCCAGGCTCATTCGGTTGAGTGCCTCGACCATGGCCCGGCCGCGGGTCAGGTTGGCAATGACGGTGCCTTGCAGCGCGTCCCCTGCGTCGAGCCGCAACGTGGCGCACCCACAGTCCCGCGTCAGGCTGTCCAGCACGCCGGCAATGTTGACCATTCCGCCCACCAGGTCTCCCCTGGAATTGGGCTTGGGCAGGAGCGCGCCGTGGAGATCAGTGGTAGCAAACACTCTCAGGAGCACGCTCTCGGACCGAGCTGCGGGCAGTGGAGTGGGACGGACCCGAAACAGCATCTTCACCGCTGTGGCCATCCCCTCCGGCACGATTCGCCACTCTCGGGCGGCATAATCGGACGGATCGATCCGGCCCCGGGCCCGGATCTCATCGATCAGCAGATCACGGATGTTTTCGCCCTTGTCATACACCACCGGCGCGCCGCGCAGCATGGAGTACCCGCCCGCGCCACTCTGGCGATGACTATTGAGTGCAAGACTGAAGCTGTCGCCTGGCCCCACGGCACGGCCCCGGACGCTCAGGTTGCGGATCCGGTCGCCCACGGGTCGGCGGAGATCGATCTGGTAATTGGCCCCCGACAGGATGTCGAAGTTGTAGCCCGGCACGCGGTCGTTGAGGGAAATCCGTCCGACGGGATCGGCCCGAAAGTACCGTGCGCTCTGCTCGAGATAGGCCTTGACCTGCGCGCCGGTGATCCGAATTGCCTTGAGCGTGTTGTCGAACGGATACAGCGCCACTAGCTCGCCCACGGTCACGGTGCCGCTGTCCAGGCCCGCATCCAGACTGAACGCCGGCGTTGCCGAGAGCTGGGCGCCGGTGCGCTTTCGCTGCACTGCATTGATAAAGTTGATCACCGGGGTCGGTTCGGCCCGTGCGGCCGTACTGGGCATTGCGGCATCGGCTTCTCCGACCGGCGTGTTCACCCAGGACAGCACCGCTTGGTGAGCCGGCGCCAGCCGCTGCACCAGCCGAACCGAAGGCCCCTCCGAAGCGGTGGACACGAGGTCGGTGCGGAACCGTCCGATCTGCCAGCGGTCGCCCTCGCGGGTGAGCAGGATGTGGGTAACGGACAGGTTGCTGCCGAAGGGCTTCGGTTGCACGAAATGAACCCCGCCGAGCACTGAATCCCGCATCTCCCTGTGAGAGTGGCCAACGATCACCAGGTCGGGACGCACCGGCAGGGCCGCGAGTGAGGCGGCAACGTTCTCGCCTCCGAGGCCGGTCGAATCGTCGGAAGCGGCTCCATCCATTCCGCTGTGGACCAGTGCCACCGTGAGATCCACTTGCCGCCGCATGGATTCGAGTACACCGGCTGCGGCGGCTGGGATGGCTGTGACCCGTACCTTGCCCTGCAGCTGATCCCGGTCCCACAGCATCACACCCGGGGTGGTGAAGCCGGTGACGCCGACCCGGACGCCATCGCGCTGAAGCACCACGAAGCGGGGGAACAGGAGGGTGTCCCCGGGGTACCCATAGATGTTCCCGCTCACATAGGGAAACGCCGCGGCTGAAATCGCTCGGCGGAGAGCCGGCACACCCCAATCAAAGTCGTGGTTGCCCAGCGTGGCGACGTCATAGCTGGTGAGGTTCATCGCCTCGATGATCGGGTGGGGATCGTGCGGCTTCACCCGGCCGAAGTAGCTGGCGAATGCATCACCCTGGAGCACATCGCCCGCGTCCGCGACGATGACCTGCCCTGGGTAGCGAGCCTTGAGCGAATCCACCACGCTCGCAACCCGCACCAAGCCGCCGGCAAACGGTTGTTGTTTGAGGTAGTCCCAGTCCGTGGCGTGGCCGTGGAGATCGGTGGTGGCCACGATCACAACATGCGCCGTGTCCTGCAGCAACGGCACGGTGATAACAAGCGCGGCCAGGAGGGGAAGCATCGGGGCGAAATAAAGGAGGGGAGTGGAAGGAGCGGAAGGACCGGTAAGGGCGGAAGGAGTGGAGGAGCGCTAAGGGCGGAAGGAGCGGAAGGAGCGGTAAGAGCGGAACGAGCGGAAGAACTGGCAGGGCAACAGCATTTAGTCAGGCAGCTTTCGGACTAGGCAGGCATAAAGTCTCCACGTCAACGTTCCCGCCCTAGCTCTGAGATCGTCAATTTGGCGGAAGTCTTCCTCGCTGATGATCTCACGATCTCTACTAAACCGAAGTAAGTAGGAGAGTTCGGATAGTGATCCCAAAGAAATATCTACGAACCTACGAAACTCGCGAACTCCGCGTTTGGCTGATCCTTCAGCAATGTTCGTTGCAGCTGAGAGCGCAGCACGCCTCGTTTGGGATGTAAGCTCATATCGCTCGTTCTTTGGCCAACTTTCCGTAACTCGGTAAACCTCAAGTGCCAGGCGGTGAGTGGCCTTCCAGGCGATAAACTTCTCGTAGGGCATCATGGATGTAAGCTGGTTCAAGATGCGTGAGTGGCGTCATCAAAAATCTGCAGTGCTTTACCTTCCGCTTCTTCCGCTTCCTTCCGCTCTTTCCGCTTCCCCGCTCCTTCCGCTTCTCTGCTTCCGCTCCTTCCACTATATTCGTCTACGCGCATATGCGACCAACTACCGCAACCGACCTTCTGCTCACCGTCGCGGAGCCGACCAGGCTGCGCATCCTCAACTGCCTGGCCGCGGCACCGCTCTTCGTGTCCGACCTCCAGGCCGTGCTCGATTTGCCGCAGCCCACAGTATCGCGCCATCTCCAGGTGCTGCGCCGGGCTCAGCTGGTGCGCGATACACCGATCGCGCAATACGTCCTTTATCATCTCCAGCGCAACGGTACCGGGCATCGGCGTATGCTCTCCGCCATCCTGGATGCGGTGATTCGGGACGACGACGACATGCGCGACGAGCGAAACCGGGCAGCAGTCCGAAGCCGATCCCATACCCGGTTGAGGGTCCAGGAGCCGCAGCCGTCCCGTGCTCGGAGCTCTTCATGACGCATCGAATTCTGGTGGTGGACGACGAGCCCGATATCACCGCTCTGGTTGCCTATCACCTGGCCAAAGCCGGCTTCCGAGTCTCCACCGCCGCCAATGGCCCCGACGCTCTGCGGGCAGCTCGGGAGGAGCGTCCCGACATCGTCATTCTCGACCTGATGCTGCCCGGCGTCTCCGGCTACGACGTCCTAGCCGAGATGCGGAAGCGGGACGAAACCCGCGAGGTCGGCGTCATCCTGCTGACCGCCCGGCGGGAAGAGACCGATCGGATCCGCGGCCTCACGTTGGGCGCCGATGACTACCTCACGAAGCCGTTCTCACCCCAGGAGCTTTCCCTTCGGGTGACCGGACTGCTTCGCCGGCTCGGCTCGCCAGCTGTGAGCGCAGGATCCACGCTCACGGCGGGACCGATCAGCATCGACCGGTCGGCCCATCGCGCCACCCTCCACGGTGAGGAGCTGAGTCTCACCGCCACCGAGTACAAGCTCCTGCTCACCCTGGTCGAACGCCGGGGCCGGGTGCAGACCCGGCCGCAGCTGCTGGAAACTGTCTGGGAGGCCCAGCCCGATATTCAGACCCGTACCGTGGACATGCACGTGCAGCGCCTTCGAACCAAGCTGGGCGACACCGGGCGGATGATCGAGACGGTTCGGGGCTTCGGCTACCGTTTCAAAGGGAACGAGCGAGGGGCCCGAAGCCGGTGACGTTTGTCAAACGGCTGGTCCTCGGATCGGTCCTCATCCTGGTGCTTACGGTGGGGATCCTGTTCTGGACCGCCGAGCGCTCCTTACGCCGCGATCTGGAGAGCGAGATCGCGCGGACTTTGGCCAACGAGGCCGCGCTGGTTCGGGAGGCTCTCCCCGCGGATTCCGCCGCCTGGCCCGAGGCTGTGCGGCGGCTGGCGGTGCAAACCGGGCATCGCATCACCCTGGTCGACCGGGATGGCTGGGTGCGGGCTGACAGTGACTTCCCTCCCGGTCCGCTTCCTCCAATCGAAAATCACAAGACACGGCCTGAGGTCCGAGCGGCGCTGACCGGAGGTCTCGGCGTAGCGAGCCGCAAGAGCAGCACGGTAGGCCGCCTGCTCATGTACGTGGCTATTCCGGGCCGCCCGGGTGTGGTGCGGGTGGCTGCGGGGCTGGAGCAGGTGGACGACGTCGTGGAGCGAGCCCAGCGCGCGGTGGCCGGCGCCGCGCTGCTCGCACTCTTGATCGGAAGCCTGCTGGCGCTCGCGGCCGGTCGCTCGATCGCTCGGCCGCTCATCGAGCTCGGATCTGCCGCTCGGGCAATCGCCGCAGGAGCGCCGCCCCGTTTTCCCCGGTCCGGGGTACCCGACATCGACAGCCTGGTCCAGGCACTGCGCCAGATGCACCAACAGCTGAACGACCGCTTTGAGGAGATTCGGCGAGAGCAAGCCGAGACTACGGCGCTGGTGGAGTCGATGGTGGAAGGCGTGATCGCCGCGGACGAGCGGGGCCGAATCGTCACCGCCAACCTGGCGGCGCGACGGCTGCTGGGTTACGAGCCCGGCGAGTCGCTGCCCGGATTGCCGGAGCTGTTTCGGGTCAAGGCAGCTCGCGAGGTGGTGGACGCGGTGCTGGCCAATCAGACGGTGCACGATCGGGAGCTGGAGCTGGATGACCGGGTGCTCTTGATGAATGCCCGCCCGCTGCCTTCGGGGGGCGCCGTGCTGGTGATGCACGACCTGACCGATACCCGCCGGCTGGAAACGATGCGCCGCGACTTCGTGGCCAACGTCTCACACGAGCTCAAAACTCCGCTTACCTCCATTTCCGGCTACGCCGAGACGCTGCTCGGCGACAGGCCGGATCCCGAGACCACGAACCACTTTTTGTCGACCATCCTGACCAACGCGCGGCGGATGCAGCGACTGGTCGACAATCTGCTGGATCTGGCGCGGATCGAGGCCGGTCATTGGCAGCCGCAGCCGACCCAGGTCAACCTGGAAGCCGCGGCCACTGAGAGCTGGTCGGCGTTGGGTGACCGAGTGGCCGGCGATTCGGTCCAGCTCAAGCTGGACGTCGCCCCTGATGCTGCCATCGTCACGGCCGATGCCGATGCGGTCGATCAGGTCCTCACCAATCTGTTCGACAACGCCGTGCGGTACACCTCACAGGGAGGGCGGATCGTCTTCCGGAGCCGGAAGCACCGCCACGGCGTCGCCCTCAGCGTGAGCGACAATGGTCCGGGTATCACTCGGGACCATCTGCCCCGGATCTTCGAGCGCTTCTACCGGGCCGATCCGTCCCGATCGCGGGATGAGGGGGGCACTGGCTTGGGTCTCGCGATCGTCAAGCATCTGGTCGAGGCTCATGGCGGCAGGGTATCGGCCGAGAGTCAGCGGGGATCGGGAACTACGGTGACCTGCTGGTTTCCCCTGGCCAACGAGACTTAATCGGGATTCCGTACTTCATCGTCGGAATCGCGCAGTGATCCCACCTCACCGATAGCCTGCATCTTGGCTTCCAGAATGATACGGTCCAGCTTCTCGACCGGCAGCATCAGCAGCAGATCGATGCGACGGCTGATAAGGGTAAATGCTTCACGGAAGGCACGCCGCTTGTCCTGTTCGTCTCCTTCTATCGCTGCTGGATCAGGCATTCCCCAATGCGCCAGGATAGGTTGCCCCGGGAATACCGGACACGCCTCACGGGCCTTGTCGCAGACCGTGATGACGAAGTCCCAGCGTTCGCGCTCAAC
>DASSED010000236.1:0-3137 GCA_035695405.1 Gemmatimonadales bacterium | reverse complement strand
GGCCGTAGGTCCCGACCCAGATCGTGCCTTGAGCATCCCGCGCTACGGCCAGCACGTGCACGCCCCACCCCGTGCTGTCGGGCAATGGCGGGAGTGGCCCCTGAGCCGGGGCCCTCGTTACGAAGCTGAAAGCGCAGATCCCGAGTGCCCAGGCTAGCCGCCGCTGACGATGGCACACCCGCTTCCGCGGGTACCCGTAACCGGATCTTTCCCTGCTGTTCGCCCTCATCATTTACCTTGGCCGTTCTGGGGGTGAGGTCGGTTTGGCCCGAGCCGGAGCCACTCAATGTGCACGTGATCCGGCCGAGTCGCCACGAAGACGATTGCTTCCGCGACATCGCTGGGACGCAGCATTGCGGAACGGGGAATGAATCCGGGCCGGCGGTCGGGATCGAACGGATCCCACATGGAGGTGTCGGTCGGTCCGGGTGAAATCAAGGTGAGCCGGACACCGCTGCCCCGATATTCGGCCAGCAGCGTCTCGTGCAGACCGCGGAGTCCATACTTGCTCGCGGCATACGCGGCGTTCTCCGGAAAGCCGGTATGATCGGCCACGCTCCCCAGGGTGATGAAGCTGCCCTGTCCTGCCTGTCGCATCGCGGGAAGGAATACCTTCGCCATGGCGAACGGCGCTTGCAGATTGACCTTGAGCTGGTGCTCGAATTCCGGGACGGACGTGGTCTCGAGTGACTGAAGCAGAAAGGTCCCGGCGGCGTTGACCACGACGCCGGGTGGACCGTATTGCCCCAGGACTCGCGAGCCCAAGCGCTCCACTTCCTGGAAGCGAGTCAGATCGCAGGGAAGGTCCTCGAAGTCTCCTGAGCCCGGGCGAAGACTGCGCGCCACCCGGATGACCTGGGCCCCTTCCGCTCTCAGGGCCTCGGCCGCACCCGCTCCGATGCCGCGGGAGCCGCCGGTCACCAGGGCCACCCGGCCGGCGAGCCGCGTCACTCCGCGATGCGGCCGGCGTGCGCTAGGCGCAGGAACTCGTCCCGGGTCTTGGAGTCGTCGCGGAAGATGCCCCGGAGCGCGCTGGTCACGGTGCGGGAGTTCTGCTTCTCGACTCCGCGCATCATCATGCAGAAGTGAGCCGCCTCGATCACCACGCCCACCCCGGTTGGCTTGAGCACGTCCATGATGGCGTCCGCGATCTGATCGGTGAGGCGCTCCTGTACCTGAAGCCGCCGGGCAAAGACATCCACCACCCGTGCCACCTTCGAGAGTCCCAGGATTTTCCCATCGGCAATGTACGCCACGTGGGCTCGCCCGAAGAACGGCAGCAGATGGTGCTCGCAGAGCGAGTAGAGCTCGATGTCGCGCACCATGATCATGCTCTGATGGGTGGCCTCGAAAACCGCGTCGCCGATCACCTCTTGAACCGTCATCCAGTATCCCTGGGTCAGGAACCGAAGTGACGCCTCCACCCGCTCGGGGGTCTTGAGCAACCCTTCGCGCCCAGGATCCTCGCCCAGCGCGGCCAGGATGTCGCGTACCGTGTCGGCAAAGGGCTGGGGGTTGGGCGCCGGCATTTCGGAATGGGTGATCCGGGTGCGCGGTGGCCGGGCCGACACGGAGTCTTTAGGCGCCTTCATAGTCGACATAGTTGCGGGGGTCTCCCAGAGCCGGAGACGCAGCGCTAACTGTGCCGGCACTACGGAGCGGAGCTCGCGCCAGCACACCAGGGCGATGTTTTCCGACGTCGGAATGAGCGTCTTGAACCAGGGGACGTCGAGGTTGAGGTTCTTGTGATCCAGGTGCCGGATCAAACGTTCCTGAGCCAGCTCCTTGAGCTTGTTCAGGTCCATGACGTAACCGGTGTCGGGATCGATCTCTCCTTCCACCGTTAGCTCCAGCTCGTAGTTGTGGCCGTGAAAATTGGGGTTGTTGCACTCGCCGAAGGTGGTGCGGTTCCACTCCTCGGAGAACCGGGGATTGAAGAGTCGGTGCGCGGCATTGAAGTGCACGCGGCGGGTCACGGCGCAGCGGGGCATGCTAGGCGGAGGGGTTGAGTCGGGAGTCGGCAGTCGGCACGCCGCGGGTAGGGTCAATAGTCATGTGTAGGAAGCTACTCGGGCCATGAACACAGTCTAGTTTCCGACTCCCGACCGCTGACTCCCGGCTCCTAAACAAAACGCCGATCTCCGAAAAGACCGGCGCGCCGAGTGAAACGGCAACGGAGAGGATTATTGAAGCCCAATGAGAAAGCTTGGCGCCCTCACCATAACGTCTGCCTTCCCCCGAGGGGCATGACATCAGCCACAGCATTCGGGCCCATCATCGGACCTGTTGGCTCAATAATGTGGCTCCCCGCTACCGCTCACTCGCAGTTAAAATAGGACTGCGGGCCAATAGGGTCAACCGATTCAGGCCGAGGACCACTCGATGCTCACACTGCTCCTGGCATTGGCTTCACTGGTGACGTGGGCCATTCTGACATTCGTCGCGGGACCTCAGCCGGGAGCAGTGCACCTGCTCCTCGCATTGGGGACGACCCTCCTGGTGCGCTGGTGGGCTCTTCGAGCGTAGGTCTGTAGCAGCCGATGAATTCGTGTTGACGAATCACCACACGACCCGGGGCCGTGCCAGATTGTCGCGGCGAGCTAATTCCCATTTCAGCATAGGTTTGTAAGGCAGGCAGAGGCGGCGCTGGGAGAGCCGGTGATGGGCATAGATCGTGCTCTCCGGCAGGGCGGCTTCTCGAGCTGGCCCGTGTTGGTGTCCGTCTGCCTGGGATGACTCTCGTGGAAATCCGCTGTTCCCTCCCCGCAACGCTTCAGATGCCCCTCGGATATCGCGCATGATGCGCTGGATGGAATCGTTGGTCGAGCGAACGGGATCGGGCGGTTATCCCACGATTCAGCGACTCTGGGAGCGTGAGTCCAGAGAGCTCTCCTACCCCACTCTGGATGAGGGCTTCTCCCCCAATCAGGCTCTCAATCTGTCGTTGGCGCTGCTGGCGCTGATTCTTCTCTTCCCTCTGCTGCTGGTAATTGCACTCCTGGTCTGGCTCACCTCGCGGGGGCCGGTGTTCTACTCCCAGGTGCGAGTCGGGCTCGACCGGCGCCGGCCCGCCCGGGTGGCTCAGAACCATCGCCGGGAACGCGACCTCGGTGGACGCCCCTTCACCATCTATAAGT
>DASSED010000235.1:0-4634 GCA_035695405.1 Gemmatimonadales bacterium | reverse complement strand
CCTCTCCAAGGAACTCGACATCGCCATGATGGCGCTCCCCGGCGGCAAGGAACGCACTGAGGAGGAGTATGCCGACCTGGCCGCACGCTGCGACCTCCGGTTGCAACAGGTGGTGGGAACCAAGAGCCCGTATTCGATCCTGGAGCTGGTGGCCGCTTGACGTTCGCTTGGTAAGAACGCCGCCGACAGTCCGGACTATCGGCGGCGTTTCATATCTCGAGCCCACCCGACCCCGCCCGCCTCACGCTGCGGGCCTCACCTCCCCGCCTCCCGGCGTCTCGTCCTCCGGCTTGGTGTCCGGCCGTGGGGTCCTCGACACCCGACTCACGTTGAGCCAGGAGCCGAAGAGCTGGCCATCCTCGGCGAACCGCTGCCGGTTCCGGCCGTGCATCACCCGCACCGACCCCACGATTTGCGACGAGACCTCCCGCAGGTCCCGGGTGGCTCCGACGTGCGCGGCCCGCCCCTGGTGTCCCAGGACGATGGTGCCATCGAGCTCGTCGAGCTGCTTGAAGAACTCGTCGAGCACCGACTGGGAGAGGCCGTACTTGAGCAACACCTCCCGGTGCTCTTGCGCCGCGGACGCCATGCCCCGGGCCGCAGTTCTGAACGCGAGGATGGTGTCCGCGCCCGGTTTGAACCGGAACGCGTTTCCCAGCTCGTGCTGCTCTCGCGCCGCCGCCCGTCCCACCTCGGCCAGGTGCGCGATTGGGCCCGCCAGCATCTCCCGCCGGAGCTGCGTCCTCCGAACGCTCGCCGCGTGGACCTGGATCAAGCCCTCCCGCTGGGTCCTGGCGGCATCGTTCGCCCGAGTGACCAACTGCTCCAGCCTGGCAACCACCTCCGCGGCGCCCGGCTCGGAGTCGGGATGCGCGCGGCTGAACTCCAGCGCCCGCATTCCCATGTCGATTTTCCTACGTGACTCCCTTTCCATAGCTCAACTCCCCTGCATCGGCCGGCGATGACCGGGCATCGTGGCACTGGTGATTGTTTCTGATGAATGAGAGAGACCGTCGCGCACCCGGCGGCGGGCCGGTCGTTCGACAGAAGACGCATCAGGTATGCCAAGACTTGCACCGCGAAAATCACTGCGCCCGCTCGAAGAATCGTTTCGAACGGGCTTCGAATTGTTCCTCAACCGGCGGGAATCGTCTTCGCACGTCTCGGTGCGTCCTCTCCCGGCGGGAAACCGTGGCTCGCGAACAGAAGAGAGTCGTCATGCGCGCTGGTGGGGACACCCAATGAACACTGCTCGTCGCGCTTTGATTGGGGAACCGTCCTAAGAGGTCCGCAATGTGCCCCAGCGTGTCGTAAACCGAACCCTTCAGCGTCGGGTTGCGCCCATCGCTTTCCATATGTTTCGGCTGGCGTGACGAATTCGCGCTTCGGGCCTTGGATCGGCGCGATCGGATTTCGGATCCGCACCTGTCAGCTCCGGATGAGCCCCCTTCGGTTCTCAATCCGTGCTATTGGGTCGCGGATAGGCGCGATCATGCTTCGGCGTAGCCCATTCGGGTCCTAGATCGCCGCAATCGAGTCTTGGATGAGCGCCATGCGATTGCGGATGAGCCCCATCGCGTTTCGGATCCGCCGGGTCGGCTTTTGGATGAGCGTCGTCGCGTTTCGGATGAGCCTAATGCGCCGTCAGATGAGCGCGTTCACGTCTCGGATGAGTCCGCTCGGGTCCTGGATCCGGCCGAACGCATCTAGGGTACGCCGTCCGCCTCTCCATCCCTCCGCCTTCCCGTCCCTCTCCTATCCGCCTCTTCGCCCATCGCCAGGTCCTCCTCCTCGGAGGTCATTGACACTAGGCTAGTGTGGTGCAAAACTTTGCACCTGGGATAAAGGACGGTCGAGCCCAAGAGGCCCAATCGCCCAGAAGAACCTCTCGCTCATAGCTCGTTCAGGTGATATGAAGTCAGCCAAGTTGGACATCAGGCCAATGGCCCCCCTGCTGTTGGTCGCGCTGTTCCTGAATGCATGTGGGTCAAGCGGAGCATCGCTCGCCGCCGCCGGACCGCCGGACAGTACGAACGCTGATACCGTATCTTCTCCCACGGGCCCGGTACCCCCACCCCCGGCAGACACCACCCCGGGTCCTCCAACAGACACGTTGATCCCTCCGCCGGATTCGAGTCCTGGGGGGCCAACCATCATACCGGTACACGAGGGGATTCCGTACGGACCGTTTCACCTGCCCGCCACCATGTATGGACCCGACTTTAACGGCGCGTACCACGCGCCCTGGATGGGTCCATTGGTTGAGGATCTGGAGTTGGCACGACGAACCAACACCCAGGTTCTACTGAACCTGACCGCGTCCAGCGTACACTTTTCGGACGCGAACGGGTTCAACATGGCCAGGTGGAAGCAACTGGTAGATCGCTTCCGAGGGCTGGATCTCAATTCTTACATTGAAGACGGTACGATCGTCGGGCATTTTCTTCTGGATGAGCCCAATGATCCGACCAACTACGGGGGCAAAGAGGTCACCCTGGATCAAATCGAGGAGATGGCCCGGTACAGCAAAGAAATATGGCCAACCATGGCCACCTTGATCCGAGCCTGGCCGGCCAAACTCAAGGGCTATCCGTTCAAGAGTCTCGATGCTGCCTGGGCCCAGTATGCCTCGCGCTTGGGTCCTATCAACCCCTGGATGGCCAGCAACATCGCGGACGCAAAGGCCTCCGGCCTGGCCCTGGTCATGGGTCTTAACCTGCTGAACGGCGGGAGTTCTTCGAGCGGGATCCCTGGACTTCGGGCGGGGAAGTTTGCCATGAGCGCAGACGAGATCCGAACCTGGGGCAAGGTGATGCTCGACGAGCCGTATGTCTGTGCCTTTTTCATTTGGAAGTACAACGAGCAGTACTTTGCGAGACCCGACGTCAAGGCCGCCCTGCTCGAGCTGAACGACCAAGCGAAAAAACACCCCAGGCAGGAGTGTCGGCGTCACTGAGCCGGCACCCGCGTATAATGGTCCGTGCAACCAATACCGGCACAGTTCTTCCGTAGCTGATCTCTCTCCAGGCCCGGCCCACCAGCCGGGCCTGCAATTCAGATAGGCATTACTCCACGCCCCTGAGGTCTGCTTCACTAGATCGGACGGCCTACCAAGATGACCTCGCTCAACCTGGGAGATCGCGCTGCGCGGGAACCGGGATACGGCGGCCCCCGACCCTGGCGGAGCATAGCCTGCGCGATGCTGTGGTGTGTTGTCGCATTTCCTCGTGAGGCGCTGCCCCAGAGCCTCATCTGGAGGAACGGCGCTACGTTCTACGGAGACAATACCGAGTTCTTCAACCCCTATCGCATAGGGCAGACGATTCTCGGCGCTCAGATGCAGACGTACCTGTCAGCCGAGCCGGGACCTCGAACCGAGCTGGTCCTGGGGGTGTTCAGCGATCACCGGAGTGGGAGAAGTGATTTCTTTGACGAGGTGAAGCCGCTCCTTGGCTTTCGCTATCGCACCAACTCCTCGCTGGGTGCTCTGGGAACCCTGGTCACCGAGAAGCGCCACGGCTACCTCGAGCCGCTCCAGGTGACGACCCTGGAGCTGACCCGGCCGGTGGAGTATGGCGGGCAGTGGCGCGAGGAGCATGGCTGGCTGGGTGGAGAGGTTTTCATCAACTGGCAGCACCTCAACACCAAGACCAGCCGGGAGATCTTCGACTACGGCCTCCTGCTGCACCTTCGGCCTTTGTCCTTTTTCAACCTCGAGTTCCAAAGTCACGGCCTTCATCACGGCGGCCAACTCTATGCGGCTGGAGAGCCGGTCACCAACAACCAGGTGTTTGCCTTCGGAGCTCGGGCAACCCGACTGTTCCCACTGGTCGGTGTCACGTCACTGGGCTTCTTTCACCTGACCAGCCATGGCCGGGTACGGCCTGCCGAAGGGCTCAATCACCCGGATCAGGGCTCGGGAACTTACCTTCGGGGTTCGGTCGTACCGTTGGGGTTTGTCGAGCTATTTACCATCCAATGGTGGGGCCGCGATTTCCTGTCGGAAGAAGGGGACAACAGCTACAACTCGCGAGGTACCGATCCCTCGTTCTATCGCTCCCGCCGGCGTTATCAGGAGTATGGCCTTGCTCGGCAGATTACCATCGAGTCCGGCGTCACGCTCGACACTGAGCTTAGGTTTCACCGCTATGACAATCTCCGCAGCATCGCCTTGGGGCACTCCGGATGGGAGTATTCCTACCATCTGGTTGTGCGAGCCCCGTTCGACGTCCAGCTAGGTCGGAAGGATCGATGAGCGCTCCAACCGGGACTTCTCCCCCAGCCACTGCAACTGAGTGGCCGGTTCTGTCTCTCGATGAGTGGAATCCTACCCGGGACACCCTGCATCGATGGGTACAGATCATCGGCAAGACTCGGCTGGCTCTCGCCTCGCCGGTGAATCACTGGTGGCACGTCGCTCTCTATGCCACGGCTCAGGGGCTCACCACTTCATCGATGCCCTATGGGGCCGGGGCAATCGAGGTCGAGCTCGACTTCGTTCATCACGAGCTGCGAGTCACCGCGAGCGACGGCTCCTCTGGAGCACTGCAGCTCGGCCCCAGGAGCGTCGCCCAGTTCTATGCCGAGTATCTCCGGCTACTTGGCTCGTTAGGGGTGCGAATCCATCTCTGGCC
>DASSED010000234.1:0-3809 GCA_035695405.1 Gemmatimonadales bacterium | reverse complement strand
CCGGAACGTGTGGTCAAGGCCTTCCAGACCGTGCTGGCCGACCGCAATGTGGGTGTGATCCTTGTGAACATCTTCGCCGGGATCAACCGCTGCGACTGGGTGGCGCAAGGTGTGGTGCAGGCCACCCGGGAGACCCAGCTCGCCATTCCGCTGGTGGTGCGGCTCGCGGGGACGAACGTCGAGGAAGGCCTGCGGATCTTGAAAGAGAGCGGCCTTCCCATCATTACCGCTGACACCTTATCCGAGGCCGCCGAGCGCGTGGTGAAGGCGCTCAACGCTTCGCGTTCCAATCAACCCAAGAGCCGCGGGCGGGCTGCCGGGGGCTTGGCCGGAGGCAACGGACAGCCATGAGCATCCTTATCGACGAGACCACGAGGGTCGTGGTCCAGGGATTTACTGGTGACAAGGCGACCTTCCACGCCAAGGAGATGATCGCGTACGGCACCAACATCGTCGGCGGGGTGACGCCGGGGAAAGGTGGTAGTCGCCATCTCGACCGGCCGGTCTTCAATACGGTGCGCGAGGCGGTTCGTGCGACCGGGGCCACCGCCAGCATCATCTTCGTGCCCGCCGCTTTCTGTGCCGATTCGATCATGGAATCGGCCAACGCCGGCATCAGGCTCATCTGTACCATCACCGATGGAATCCCGGCGCAAGACATGATGATGGTCAAACGCTACCTGTTCCGCTTTCCCAAGGAGCGCCGCACCACGCTCATTGGACCCAACTGTGCCGGCATCATCAGCGCTGGAAAGGCGATGCTCGGCATCATGCCCGGTCATATCTACTCCCGCGGCAACGTCGGACTGGTGACCCGCTCCGGTACCCTGGGCTACGAGGCGGCGTCGCAAATGAATGCGCTGGGGGTCGGCCAGAGCACCAGCGTGGGGATCGGTGGCGACCCGATCAACGGCAGCTCCTTTGTGGACATGCTGAAGTTGTTTGAGGAAGACCCGGAAACCGAGGCAGTGATGATGATCGGCGAGATCGGCGGCCCCCAGGAAGCCGAAGCATCGCTCTTCGTCAAGGAGAACATGACCAAGCCGGTCATCGGATACGTGGCCGGTCTGACCGCACCCAAGGGACGGCGCATGGGCCACGCCGGGGCCATTATATCCGCCTTCGGGGACACGGCAGCGGAGAAAGCCGAAATCATGCGTTCGGCGGGGCTCACGGTGGCTCCCAGCCCATCCGAGCTCGGAGCTACGGTGGCTGCGGCGCTGGCAAAGCGGTCCCGTAAGACGGTGGCCGCCAAGTGAGCGATCGTCCCAGCGTGGTCGTAACCCGTCGATTGCCCAGCCAGGTTGAAGAGGACTTGAGTCGGGATTTCGAGGTACGGCTCAACCGCGATGACCGCCCACTCGGTCCCGCGGGTTTGCAGGACGCGCTCCGAACGGCCGATGCTCTGCTTTGCACGGTGACCGATCGCCTTACTGCCGAGGTCCTGTCGGCGGAGCCCCTGCGCGCACGCCTGTTGGCCAACTTCGGGGTGGGATTCAACCACATAGATACCGCCGCGGCCAAGGCCCGAGGTCTGGCGGTATCCAACACTCCCGATGTGCTCACCGACGCGACAGCCGATCTGGCCATGACGCTATTGCTCATGGTCAGCCGCCGGGCAGGGGAGGGAGAGCGCCACGTTCGTTGCGGTGCCTGGACCGGATGGCGGCCCACTCACATGATGGGCACGCAGGTGAGTGGTAAGGTGCTGGGGTTGGTTGGCATGGGGCGCATCGCCCGGGCCGTGGCCCAGCGGGCTCACCAGGGTTTCGGGATGCGGATCATCTTCCACGATCCCTACCCCCCAACCCCCGCCCAGGCCGCCGCGCTCGGAGCCGAGCCCCGCGAAAGCCTGGAACAGGTGCTGGAGGAGGCCGACTTCGTGTCGCTCCATTGTCCCGCCATGCCGGAAACCCGGCACCTGATGAACCGGGAGCGCCTGGCCCGGATGCGCCGGAGCGCGTTCCTCATCAACACCGCGCGGGGCGACGTGGTGGATGAAACGGCGCTGGTCGAAGCGTTGAGCGACGGCACCATCGCCGGTGCCGGCCTCGACGTTTACGAGCGCGAGCCGCAGATTTGCCCCCCGCTTCTCACCATGGAAAACGTGGTTCTGCTCCCCCATCTCGGCAGTGCTACGACCGAGACCCGGGTGGCCATGGGGCAACGGGCCCTGGAAAACCTGCGCCTCTTCTTCAGCGGCGCGCCCCTCCGCGATCGCGTCGTGTGACCCAGGCGGCAGTCGAGCCTTTCTCAGCAGTCTCCCTTCCCGAGTCGACCGATCCGGTAGCAGCTAGTGCGGCGGCCTATGCCAACGAAGTGGTCGAGTTGTTGTCTGGCCTGCTTGTGGCCCTGGTGCGCCGGAAGCAACCGGAGCTGGAGTCCGTGTTGCGGGGCGATCGACCAGCGTCGGAGCTCAGCCCCGAGCTGTTGGCCCGGGCGCTTCAAGTACAGGGGATCTGGTTCCAGCTCCTGAGCATCGCCGAGCAAAACGCGGGGATGCGCCGGCGGCGACAAACCGAGGCCGAACGGGGGTACGAACACGTGCGCGGCACCTTCGCCCAGGTCGTTGCCAGCGCCGCCGAAAACCGGATTCCCGCAGACGAGCTGCGCGGACTCCTGGAGGTCCTTCGGATCCGGCCGGTCATCACCGCCCATCCTACCGAAGCGAAGCGGGTCACCGTGCTGGAAAAGCACCGCCTGATCTATCGCCGGTTGGTAGATCTCGAATCCCCCCGGTGGACGCCGCGCGAGCGGGCCGGGCTGATCCAAGCGCTTCAAAACGAGATCGAGCTGCTGTGGACCACCGGTGAGCTCCGGCTGGCCAAGCCAACCGTGCCCCAGGAAGTCTTCTGGGGACTTCATTTCTTCAACGAGACGTTGTTCGAGGCGGTGCCGGATCTGCTTGAGAAGGTGGAGCGGGCGTTGGCGCACGCCTATCCCAACGAGCGGTTTCAGGTCCCCCCCTTCTTTCAGTTCGGATCCTGGGTGGGCGGCGATCGCGACGGCAACCCGTTCGTCACCAACGATGTCACCCGCAGCACGGTGCTGGAAAATCGGCTCACGGGACTTCGCCGGTATCGTCGACGGCTCGCAGATCTGGTACGGGCGCTCAGCATTACCGAAAAGGCGATGCCGGTCTCCGAGCAGTTTCGCACCATGCTGGAGCGGGAGCTATCCGCCAGCGGTGAAGGAGACGTGATCGCAGCGCGAAATCCCGGCGAGGTGTTCCGGCAATACCTCGCCTGCATGGTGCGTCGCCTGGAGGTGATGATTACTGCGGCAGAACGAGGCGAGTTTGCTCCGGATCCCGCCGGCTACGCGACTGCGGAAGCCCTGGTCGCGGATCTCCGACTCATCGAGGACGCGCTTATCAGCGGGGGAAGTCCTTCACTCGCAAGCACGCTCGTGCGCCCGGTTCGCCGAGAGGTCGAGTCGTTCCGTTTCAGCACCGTTCGGCTCGACGTGCGGGAGAACAC
The DNA here is from genome assembly GCA_035695405.1 of Gemmatimonadales bacterium. Lineage (GTDB taxonomy): Bacteria > Gemmatimonadota > Gemmatimonadetes > Gemmatimonadales > GWC2-71-9 > CAVVWJ01. The sequence continues at coordinate 330 of DASSED010000234.1, read as the reverse complement.
CACCAGACTCAATGCGGCGCTGGCCGATCTCTGGAAGCAGAGCAACGGGCGGCGGCCGGCCGAACAATCCGACAGCGGTTCGGCAGAAGAAGAGCCAACGTCAGCGGTTCCGGATCAGAGCTCCGATGTCTGGCGCCAGTGGCTCGCCAGCGAGCTCGGGCGGCCCCTTTCCCGGGATGCGTCGCCGCCGCGGCTGCCCAGCGAATCAGCGGAGACGTTGGGGATGTTTCAGCTGGTCCGCGATCTCAGGGAGAAGATCGACCGTGAGGCATTCGGCGCCTTCGTCCTCAGCATGACTCGGAGCGTGAGCGATGTGCTCGGCGCGTACCT
>DASSED010000233.1:0-4149 GCA_035695405.1 Gemmatimonadales bacterium | reverse complement strand
TACCCGTACGTGACGCACCTGGACGTCAAGTTCGGGCCCCTGGAGCGAATGGACGTGCCCGCCCTTGTCGCCGCCTGTACGCACCGCTGGTACAATCAGACTCTCTGCCGGGTCAACGACTCCGTGGTGCGGCTCGGGGTGGTGCACGGCGAGTATCACTGGCATAAGCACGATCAGGACGACGAATTCTTCTACGTGGTCAGCGGCCGCTTCTGGATCGATCTCGAAGATCGGGTGATCGAGCTGGGTCCGGGTCAGGGCGTGGTGGTGCCCCGGGGTGTCCTCCATCGCCCGCGGGCACCGGAACGCACCGTCATTCTGATGGTTGAGACCGCTGCTATCGTGCCTACCGGTGACTAGCTGACCGGCATCTAAGAGGTGCAACGAGACATGGCGGCATCGCTGCAACCTCCGAGCGTCCTGGAGAGCTCGCTCTACTGCCCTGACCTGGATGCGGCGGAGCATTTCTATCGGGAGGTCCTCGGCCTCGAAGTCGTCACCCGGCAAGCGGGCCGCCACGTCTTCCTGCGCTGCGGCGAGGGGATGGTCCTGCTCTTCAATCCGGATGCGACGGCAGATCCGGATGTTCCGACCGGGGGGCCACCGATGGTGCCGCATGGTGCCCATGGTCCCGGCCATCTCGCATTCCGCCTGCCGGAGCGGGACATGGAACGATGGCAGGCGCATCTGAGCGCTGCCGGAGTAGCGATCGAATCGGAGGTGCGCTGGCCGCGCGGGGGCTATTCGCTCTACTTCCGCGATCCCGCCGGCAACAGCCTCGAGCTGGCGACCGCTGCCTTATGGGGGTTTGCCGAGCAGCCCTAGCGCAGAGGAGGTCCCCACATCTGACGGAGGATGCGCCACCGGCCATCGGCACCCGGCGCGAGAATGGTGAGGCTCATGTTGCGGCTCGACTGTTCGCTCCGCAACGTATCCTTCTCGTAGCGCCACGCGAGGTCGGAGATGCCACGGGTGAAGGCGAGCTGCGGCGTTCCCGCCAGTTCATCCATGGTCCACGAGAAGGCCGTGATGCTGGTGCGAGATCCATCGGTGGGCCACCAGAATGCCCGAATGGCACGATGACCGGTGACGGGAGAGTGACCAGGAGGGAGCAGGACAGCGGCTGAATCCAGCGTTGCCAACACGGCCGCGGTGTCGTCCTCGAGCCAGGCGCTCACGTAGGCTGCGTGCACTGCTTCGATGGCGCTCGAGTCGCGGGCAGTGAGTCGCCGAGGCTGCTCCTTTTCGGCCCGGCAAGCGATCAGCCAAACTCCGACCGCCAGGAGGAGCTGGCCTGCGTGGGTGGGGAGTAGCATAAGAACCCCTGGCGTCGGTGATGAGAAGCTTTACGGGTTAGAGCGCCAAGCGGTTTCGGAGCGAGGGGAGCACTCGAGGCGTCCATGAGCGTAACGCTGACCGCCGACATGCGAGCCGTCATTCAGGCGGCTCACCTATGCTTTGCCGCTACGGTGTCGGCTGACGGCAAGCCGAACCTATCGCCCAAAGGGACCATCCGCGTCTGGGATGACCAGCACCTCTTCTTCCTGGACATTGCCTCACCCGGCACCCGAGCGAACCTTCAAGCCCGGCCCTGGATGGAGCTCAATGTGGTCGACCAACTGTCCCGCCGGGGCTATCGCTTCTTCGGGCCGGTGACGGTGCATATGGGTGATGCGGTCTTCGAGGAGGCAATCCGGCGAGTGCACAGCCAGAAGTCGTCCTCCTACTCGATCGCGGCGGTCATCCTGTTGACAGTGGAGCGGGCTGCGCCGCTGATCTCGCCGGGATACTGGCAGGTGCCGGACGAGCGAGCCATGCGCGCGTTGTGGCGCGAGCGGCGAGAGGCTTTGGATCAGGAATTCGACACGTACTTGGCCACGACGAAACCGTTCCGAGTATCCCGCTGACCTATGGTACGCTCACAAGCTCAACCCGACAGTGTTCGACGGCATTTTCTGCAGCATCTTGGGCGACAGGCGCTGTGGTCAACGCTGCTGGTGATCGGCTCTTTGATCGTTGGCACGGTGGGCTTTCATACCTGGGCCAAACAGGCATGGCTCGACGCGTTTCTCAACGCCTCGATGCTGCTCGGGGGCATGGGACCGGTAGGGGAGTTCCGCAACGCACCGGGAAAGCTGTTCGCGGCGCTTTACGCGTTGTATGCCGGCCTGGTGTTTCTGGTCGTCGCCGGTCTACTCATTGCGCCAGTCATCCATCACGTCCTCCATCGATTCCACATGGAAGACACCAAGCAATCCTGACTGAGAGCCACGACAACGACCGATAACGATCTCGATAGCAGCATCCGGCAAGCACTCTATCAGCACTTCGCGAGCACGGCGCAGGCACCCACGCTGGCCCACATCGCCGCGCGATGTGCCTGCACCCAGGACGATGTTCGAGCAGCCTACGCCCGCTTGCGGGCGAATCGCGTCCTCCTCCTGGAACCCGATGGCGAGACCATTCGTATGGCGCCGCCGTTCTCCGGAGTGCCTACGGCACACACGGTGGAGGTGGGGCGTCTCAGGTATTTCGCCAATTGCGCCTGGGACGCACTCGGCATCCCCGCCGCCTTGCATCAGGAAGCCGTGGTGCGCTCGAGCTGCGGGCAGTCAGGCACCCCGCTCCAACTTCAGGTCGGTCTCGATGGGCCGGAGCCCAGTCGATGGGTCTTCCACTGCCAGGTCCCGGCAGCGCGGTGGTGGGCCGACCTGATCTTCACCTGAAGCACCATGCTCTTCTTCCGGTCGGAAGAACTGGTGAATGCGTGGTGCCAGGCACGTGGCATTACACCCCGACCGATCGTCAGCATGGAACAGCTATGGAAACTGGCCGTTACCTGGTATGCCACCCGGCTCTCGCCTGAGGCTCGGCGCCCTCGCCCGGATGAAATGCGCCGGATCTTTGCGCGACTGGGACTGGACGATCCGTTCTGGGATCCTCAGGCGGACAGCTTCTAGATGACCATTCTCGGCGTCATTGCTATCGGTGTTGGGGCAACTCTGCTGATGGACCTGTGGAATCTGTTGCTGAAGCGTGGGTTCAGCATCCCGTCGCTCAACTACTGTTTGCTGGGGCGCTGGGTGAGTTATATGCCGAGCGGAACTTTTCGCCATTCGAGCATCGCCGCCGCGCCACCCAAGCCCTTCGAGTGCACGGTCGGCTGGATGGCCCACTACACGATCGGCATCGGGCTCGCGTTGGGATTCGTCAGCCTGATCTCAGGTGACTGGCTGGCACGCCCCACTCTCCTCCCGGCAGTCCTCTTTGGTATCGGCACCGTGGTGTTCCCCTACTTCATCCTGCAGCCGTCGCTGGGCTTCGGCGTAGCTGCATCACGGACACCCAATCCAACCCAGGCCAGGTTGAAGAGCCTGGTGACACATCTCGTATTCGGATTGGGGTTATACCTATCGGCACTCGGCGTGAGCTATACCCTTCGAGTGGACTAACAGCAGCAGCTTCGAGTAACAGGAGGACGATGAGAGCGCCGCGTGGACCCATTATTCGTCGCTAAGCGGCCGTTCGATCCGAGCATCGGTGAGGCCTGGAATCGATACCTGGCCTGGTCCGGCCTTTCGCAGCTGAAGGAAGTCGTTTCTCTGGACACCATGTTGTGCCCCACCGTGCCCGAGGAGCTCTCGGCAGAGGACTGGAACCACAACGTCCACGCGGACTACCTGGCGTTCTTCTTTCGCTCGCCCGAGTACCTGCGTCGTCGGGTAGCGGGTGAAGGCCGGCTCAACCTTCTTGCGGTGCTCCAGAATCCCACGCACTCTGATCTGGCGGCGGTGGTGGTGCCCGGCTTCGCCTTCGCGGGGTTCGATCTAGTCGATATTCACACCGACATAAGTGCCCTGACCAACTGCGGCGGGTTCGAAGGGGTATTCCTGAACGCCGAGCTCTCCGAGCTGGGGCTGCTCACCGATCTGCGCCGGGCTCAGGAGGTACAGGCCGAGCTGCGGGTGCAGTATCCCGAGGAGTCGCACGCAGAGTGCCACGTCTGGGCTATTTGGCGGCAACTATTTCATGCAGCCGCTGGCACCGAACGATCGTATTAGAACCCGAGTACAGGAGAGGACCGCATGAGTGCCCGCGGCCAAAGTTGGGCTGCTGTGATCGGTGCGTTACTGCTCGCCTGTGGCGACA
>DASSED010000232.1:0-11093 GCA_035695405.1 Gemmatimonadales bacterium | reverse complement strand
GACTTGGCCCGCCAAATCTGAGCCCAGGCCAGAAAGAACCGTTGATCCCCAGTAAAGCCATCGATTGCCTTGGGCTCGGGCTTGCCCTCCAGTGACCGCCGGTACGCACCGTAGGCGATCAGAAGCCCACCCAGATCCGCGATATTCTCACCCAACGTGAGCTTGCCGTTGACATGGAGTGAGTCGATGGCGACGTAGCTGTCGAACTGCTTTCTCACGACTTCTGCCCTTCGATTGAACTCTTTGGTATCGGCTTCGGTCCACCAACCACTCAGGTTCCCCTGGGCATCGAACTGTCGTCCTTGATCATCGAAGCCGTGCGTGATCTCGTGTCCGATGGCGCCTCCCATCCCGCCGTAATTGACTGCGTCGTCGGCATTGGGATTGAAGAAGGGCGGCTGCATGATACCGGCAGGAAACGTGATCTCGTTGGTGGGTGGGTTATAGTACGCGTTCACGGTCGGTGGCGTCATCACCCATTCCATGCGGTTGGTTGGCTTCCCGATCTTGTCGAGTTGCCTCCTGGTCTCGAATGCATTCGCGAGCAGCAAGTTGGAGACGAATGGCCCGCGTCGAGCCTCCAGCTTGGTGTAATCCCGCCAGCTATCGGGGTAGCCGATCTTGTTGATGATCGAGTCCAGCTTGGTATACGCCTTGGTCTTGGTCTCGTTGCTCATCCAGGTCAGCTGGCCCAGCCGGCTATGCAGCTCCGCCCTGATGTTGCGGACCATTTCGAGTGCCCGAGCCTTGGCTTCCGGAGTGAAGTTCTTCTTGACGTATGCCTGACCCAGAATTTCACCCACGGCATCATCGGTGAATCTCAGGCAACGTTTCCAGCGTGGGCGCATCTCCTTGACGCCCTGAAGGACGGTGGAATTGAAGCGAAAGCTCTCTTTGACAAAAGGTGAGTTCAGTGCTGGTGCTGTATTGGCAAGGAGGTTCCACCGGAGATAACTCTTCCAGTCCCCGACCGGAACCGCGCGCAGCAAGGAATCGAGGGTACTCAAGAACATCGGCTGCCCGACGTTGACTTCGTTGACCCCGGTGAGACCAAGGTTGCTGAAATATCTGTTCCATGCAAAATGAGGAGCGTCTTCTTGCAGCTTGGCCGTGGAGGTGAGGTGGTAAATCGCCTCGGGATCCCGCTGGGCCTCGCGGGTCATCGAAGCCCGAGCCAGCGCGGTTTCGATTCGCATGATCGCCTGCACTGAGCGCTGCGCTTCGGCTCGAGATACCCCCGTCAGCTGAAGCATGTTGGTCACATGCTCGAAGTATTGGCTGCGGAGCTGCTCCGAGGCTGAGTCCGTCTTGGTGTAATAATCCCGGTCGGGTAGGCCCAGCCCTCCCTGGTACACCTCTCCTATGGTTCGCGCGCTCTTCTTGGCATCAGGTGTGGATCGGAAGGTAAAGGCCGCCGGAATCCCCAGTTGATGGAGGTGGACGATGGCCGCCTCGACTGCACGGCGGTCTCGTACCGCGGCGATGCGGTTCAGCTCCCCTTGGAGGGGACGGATGCCGGCGCGCTCGATCGCTGCCGAGTCCATGCAGGTGCCGTAAAAGAGACCCAGCTTGCGGAGATTGGGATCTTGGGTTGATGACGACTTGCGGGAAGCCTCGGTCAAGACGTCTTGCAACGCCGCGTAGTTCTGTTCTTGCAGCTCGTTGAAGCTGCCCCACCGGGGCTGGTCGCCGGGGATCTCACTTCGTTTGAGCCATCCTCCATTGGCGTATCGGAAAAAATTCTTGCAGGGAGCGCAGGTGGTATCGATGTTGGCAGGATCGATCGGCTTAGTCTGGCCTTGGGCCAGGAGGGACGTTGCGAGGGCAGCCGAGAAAGCCGCCAGTGCAAGCGGGCGTAACATCGTGTGCATCTGAACTCCGTTGGTGTCGGAAAGACCTGGTGCTCTGTACCAATTACGGCTCGGCCGACTTGATGTTTCGTCGGGCATAATCCAGTCCCCATTCCATTAATTCGGCGCTTCTGAGCCCGACCCGCATGGCCTGATCAACGGCGTCCTGCTCCTCCATGTGATGATCCAGGATGAAAAAGGGTATCAGCGCCCCGCCCACCCGGTTGCCACTGCCGCAATGAAAGAAGACTGTACGATCACGGGCCTCACGTAAGACCGTGAGTATCCGGTCCAGGGTGGCATCGTCCAGTGAGCCGGCCCGAACCGGGATATTGACGTATTCCATCCCGAGCTGCCGTACCAGGTCGGCTTCATCCACGGGGCGGGATTCCATGGGATCACGCACATCGAGGACGATGCCGCCTCCGGCTTCCTTGAGCGCGCGAAGCTGTTGAGCGTTCGGCTGACCACCGGTGATCACCTGGGGTAGTATCTGGCAGGCATTCGCAACGCCGCTCACGGCTTGAAAGGGGCTTTGGCTACTCACCGCTTCTCCGATCGGTACATAATGACGTTCGCGCGCTCCAACGTGATGAGACCTCCACCGATCATCTCATCCAGCTCGGGAAGGAGCGCCTGGATTTTTTCTTCGGTGTCCACGCATTCGACCACGAGGGGAAGATCGAGTGAGAGCCTCAGCACCTTTTCGGTGTGGATCCCGGCGCTGGCGCCAAAGCCCATGATCCCCCGCAACACTGTGGCACCGGCAAAATGTCGCTCACGCAGCAAGTGGACGATGGCCTCGTATAAGGGTTTCCCCTGATGCTTGTCCCGTTCGCCGATATGGATCCTCATCAGCACCCGCTCGCCGGTCAGACCGTGCATGCGCGACCTCCGCTCAGGACACCTTTTCCTGCAGCGCGATGATCTCTCGCGCCAACCCAAAGCCAAAGAGCGTGCCCAGGAGCGAAAGGGTTACACTGGCGAGTACGTAGAGCGCGGCACGAGTCCATGCTCCGTCGTCCAGCAGCGCGACGGTTTCGTAGCTGAAGCTGGAGAAGGTGGTGTAGCCCCCACACAGGCCGATAGTGAGGAAGGCTCTAATCTCCGGCGTCAGACTGGCAGTTTCGGTAGCGTACCGGATGAAGAGGCCCAGGAGCAAAGAGCCACTGATGTTGATCAGCAACGTTCCCAGGGGAAAGGTGGTGTCTACCAGCCGGTGGATGAATCCGCCAAGCAGGTAGCGGCCCATGCCGCCCAATGCGCTACCGACCGCCACGTAGAAGAGCATGGTGAAAAGTAAACGAGGAGGGGAAAGGGTAAGAAGTAAGCGCTGAGGGTTGAGCGTGAGCGGTGAGAAGTGACAGTGAGAGGTGAGAAGTAGCCGCTCACCTCTTACCTTTCAGCTGTGCTCCGGCTCGCCATTGCCCAGGTTCGGCCTCACAAGGGGGCCTATGAGGAGAATCTCTGCCGGCTCGGGAGATTGTTCCGGGAGGTGGGCACGTGGTCAGAGCCACCAGATTTGGTGGTTGCTCCAGAAGCCGCGCTCACCGGTTACTTCCTGGAAGGTGGGGTCCGCGATCTGGCGCTGACGGCCGACCAGCTGTTCCAAGACCTGAGCCGGCAGCATCGCGAGGCCGACGCTCCCCCATTCGATATCGCGCTCGGCTTCTATGAGCTGCACGGCAATCGGCTGTACAACTCCGGCTTGTACGCGACACTCGGTGGGTCCGATGCCGGCGTCCGCCACGTCCACCGCAAGATCTTCCTGCCCACCTATGGAGTGTTCGACGAAGAGCGATTCGTCGAGGCCGGTCGGAGCGTCCAGGCCTTCGATACCCGATGGGGGCGGGGAGCGCTGCTCATCTGTGAAGATGCGTGGCACTCGTTTACCCCCATGCTCGCGGCGTTGGACGGAGCGCAACTCATCATCATTCCCAGCGCGAGTCCCGCACGCGGGGTCATCAGCAGCGACGATACCGCGGGCCGACCACTCAGTCTCGCACGCTGGAACCGGCTGGTGCAGGACATCGCCGGCGAGCATGGCGTGTACGTGGCGCTGCCCCAGCTGGTTGGCTTCGAAGGGGGCAAGGCCTTTCCTGGCGGATCTCTCCTGGCTGGTCCCCGAGGGGACATCCTGGCTCAGGCGCCGCTGTTTCAGGAGGCCGTCATCCCGGCGGTTCTCGATTTCGAGGAGATCACCCGCGCGCGTACCGACTTGCCGTTGCTGGCGGATCTGGAGATGCGCTTGCCCCATCTCCTGGGCTCGCTGCACGCGGCCAGGCGCGAAAAATCGAGTGGTAGCGGGGAAGCGGGGAAGCGGGGAAGCAAGAGCACCTCGGTCGAGCCGGAGCAAAGCTCCGTCACTCCACGTTCTCGCGTCCCCGCTTCCCCGCTTCCCCCCCTCCCCGCTCGCTTCAATCCCAAGCAGGATCCCCTCGCCATCGACGCCGAGCTGACCCGCCGCTGGCTGGTGGAGTTCATCCGGGACGAAGTTCAGCGACGCCGCAAGTTCGAGAAAGTGGTGATCGGGCTCTCCGGCGGGGTCGACAGTTCGCTGGTGGCATATCTGGCCGCGGAGGCCTTGGGTCCGACCAACGTCATTGGGGTGCGAATGCCGTATCGCACCTCCAGCGAAGAGAGTCTGGCACACGCGCAACTGGTCCTCGATACATTAGGTCTGCCGAGTCGTACTGTGGATATCAGCAGCGCGGTGGATGCTCTGGCCGGCGCGATCGGCGGTGAGGTCGAGCCGGCCCGTCTGGGCAACATCATGGCACGCACCCGAATGATCACCCTGTTCGAACTCACCGCGGCTCTGCGCGCCCTCCCGCTCGGCACCGGCAACAAGACCGAGCGTCTCTTCGGTTATTTCACCTGGCACGCCGATGATTCCCCTCCGGTGAACCCAATCGGCGATCTCTTCAAGACTCAGGTCTGGGCCCTCGCCCGACACCTTGGCGTGCCGGACGTCATCGTCTCCAAACCCGCCAGTGCCGACCTCATCAAGGGGCAAACCGACGAGGGTGATTTCGGTATCTCCTACCCCCGGGCGGACGCCATCCTGCACTGGATTCTGCTGGGCTACAAAACTCCCGAGATAGCGGCGTTGGGCTTCGACGAGGAGGAGATCAAGCTGGTCCGACAGCGGCTGGACTCCACCCACTGGAAGCGCCGGCTGCCCACCGTGGCAATGCTGAGCGGCACCGCCATCGGTGAGTACTATTTGAGACCAGTCGACTATTAGGAGACGCACGGGGTGGAGAAGAGGTGCGCGTAGCGCTGCTCCCTCATCTCCGCTCTCGCCTCCCTCCGCCCTCTCCGCTTTAGGGATCCCGCATGCTCCCTGATTCCCGACCCATGTCCCACTCCACCGGGCAGATCACCACCTTCGTCATGCCCCACATGCAGAACATCCGTGGCGACTTGTTCGGTGGAGAGCTGATGGCTTTGGTGGACCAGGCGGCGGCAGTGGCAGCGATCCGCCACGCTGGTGGGCCTGCGGTAACGGCGAGTATCGAGCGAGTGGACTTTCGGGAGCGAATCCCGGTCGGTGCGTTGGTCACCTGCATTGCCACGGTGGATTATGTCGGCAACTCATCGATGGACATCACCGTCGAGGTGTATGCCGAACGCGTGAGTAGCGGCGAGAAGCGCCACACCCACACCGCCCACGTAGTGTTCGTCGCGCTCGACCAGCAGGGCAAACCCACGCGAGTTCCCCGTCTGGTTCCGGAAACGGATGAGGAGCGGGAACGCTACGCGCGGGCGGAGCGGCACCGACACCAGCAGCGGCCTACATGACGGCCAGATCCGCGGCTCTGGTGTTGAGCGGCGGGGGCGCCAAGACGGCAGCCCATCTCGGGGCCTATCGGGCCCTTCGTGAAGCTGGGTTCGAGCCGGCGTGGTATGTGGCCACCTCCATGGGTGCCGTCGTTGCGGCCGGCCTGGCGAGCGGTGTGAGTGGGGACGAGCTCCTCGAGCTCATCGCCGAGGTTGGGCCCAGTGGGGTCGTGCGTGAGCCCTTGGCAGCCATCGCCGGGCTCTTTGGCCGGTCGCTGCTGAAACCGACTCCGCTCAGGCGAGCGATCGAGACGCTGGTGCCGGCCCGGAGGTTCGCCGATCTCGCCGTACCGCTCACCGTCAGTGCCGTCGATCTCGACACTGGCGAGCTGGTGCTGTTCGGAGCGGGGGCCCAGACCGCGCCATTGATAGATGTCCTCTGCGCCTCGTGTGCCCTTCCTATGTATTACCCTCCCGTGGTTCTGAACGGCCGCCATCTCGGCGATGGCGGGCTCCGAGGTGTCGTGCCGTTGGAGCCGGCGGCAGAACTGGCGGTGGAGCTGGTGCTCGCAGTCGATGTCGGCCCGGGTTTCGATGACACGGAGTCCAACGGTGGCGTCCGGGTGCCTCCGATGGTCCGGGCCCATGATGCGGCCGTCGGGATCCTGATGGCGGCGAACTCGGAAGCTCAGCTGGCGCTCTGGCGGGCAGATCCGGGTCGTCCTCCCCTGGTCTACGTGCGCCCCAAAGTCGAGCGAAACGCCACGTTCAGAGTGGACCGGGTACGGGAATACGCGGTCGAAGGCCGCCGCGCCACCCGCGATGCGCTGGAGCGCTGGGGAGACTCTTGACCGCTCCCCGGTTCAGGGCAAATTGAGCCAATGAAAGCCTCCGAAGTGATGGTGGCCGATCCGCACGTCGCCGTGGCGGGCGCAATGGCCAGTGAGGTCGCGATCATGCTGAAGACACGTAACATCTCGGTGGTGCCGGTGGTCGATGACCATCGGACCCGCCGCTTTCTGGGAACTCTCAGCGATCGCGACCTGGTGACCCGCTGCCTGGCCGAAGGGAAGCATCCCTGGCACACACGCGCGGATTCTCTGATGCGCACCAACTCGCCGGTGGTACGGCCCGATCGCGAGCTCGAGGGGTTCGAGCTTCGCATGGACCTCGATCCCAACGAAGCCCACTTGCGCCCCACCATCACCGTGGTGGATGAGCAGGGGCGTGTGGTCGGGTTCATCAGCCATCCAGAGCAGATACCCGAAGTGAAGATCGTCTGGGGTTAACGACAGCACCGATCGCTCGTTGGTGAGGATACCGAATGCCGGAGTTCAAGCTGTTCACGTTGCAAGAGGCCGAACGTACCCTGCCGCTGGTGCGCCGCATCGTGACGGACCTCACCACGGAATATCCCGCGTGGCGGGCTGCGGTGGGCCGGTTCGAGCTGGTCACCGGCGGTGCTCGTGCCGAGTGGGGCGAGACCCAGGAGCTGGTCGCCGCCCGGGAAGAGGTGACCCGGCATGCCAACCGGATCAATCAGTTTCTCCAGGAGCTGGACGCGATCGGATGCGTGTTCAAGGGGTTCGAGGCCGGGCTGGTGGACTTCTATTCATTGCGCGAGGATCGCCCGATCTTCCTGTGCTGGCGCCTGGGCGAGGATCGCATCGATCATTGGCATGAGATCGACACCGGTTTCGGCGGGCGTCAGCCCATCGACAACGCAATCCTCTCCGCCGTCTCTTCGTGATTCAATTCTGGCTATTCCTCCACCTGCTCGGGTTCACCCTGTGGCTGGGCGGAGCCATCGCGTCGATGATCATGGCGGTCGCTGCCAAGCGGGAAGACCGACACGGACTGGGCGCGGTGGTCCGGACTCAATCCAAGGTGATGAAGATCGCGATCAGCCCTGGGGCGCTCCTCACGGTGTTGTCGGGGCTGATCCTGACCTTCTCGCTCACCGGAGCCTCCGGAGAATACGCCGGCTTCAGCATCTGGCTGGTGCTGATGCAGGGCGCCGGTATCATTGCCGCACTGCTGACGCTGCTGATCTCGCTTCCCACGGCCGCCAAGCTGAGCCGGCTCGACCCGGAAGGTGAAGGGGCGGGGTACTTCGACGAATTGCGCCAACGGCAGCGGATCGTCGGGTCGATCTCCGGTACGCTCGGGCTGCTGGCGCTGTTTGCCGGGGCGATGCTGAGCTAAGCTGGTCGAGCCCTCCTGCCGGTTTCACACACCAACTGGACGGGACACTGGGCGCATCGCGCCTCGCGAGCAGTACAGACCAAGGCGCCCAGCTCCATGATCGCTTGATTGAAAGCCCAGGCCGTCTTCCCCCGGCGGGGGGTTACCCGCTCCGCCGTCTCCCACACGATCTTGCCCCACTGGTTCGCGGGTATCTGCGGGTGAAAGGCGCGCCGGAGTACCCGTCGGACATTGGTGTCTACCGCCGGGGTGACCCGCTCGAAGGCAAAGCTCGCTACGGCCCCCGCTGTGTACCGACCGATTCCCGGTAACAGCTGCAGCTCCACTGGGTCGTTGGGGATGATGCCTGCCCGGTTGCGCACCACCTCCTGAGCCAACAGGTGGAGGTTGCGAGCGCGACGATAGTAGCCCAGCCCCTCCCAACTCTCGCGCACTCTCGCCGTCGATGCCGCCGCCAGGACCTCGATCGAGGGAAAGCGCGTCAGAAACCGCTGGTAATACGGCTCGACCCGGGAGACTTGGGTCTGTTGCAGCATGAACTCGGAAACCACGATCCGATAAGGGTCCCGGGTGCGACGCCAGGGCAGGTCGCGGCCATGGCGGCGAAACCAGCGAAGCAGGCGGCGGCGAAACGCCGCGATGGCCACGCGGTTGGGAGGGGTAGACTTACGTGCCATGGGTGGCGAAGATAGGTGATCTTTATGGCGGCCGAAACTCTGGACCTGCGAGTTGTCGTTGGACGCTGGACCGTCGCTGCGGCATCGCACGTCGGCCGGGTCACTTTGCTGGTCGTCGATCTGATCCGCGGTCTCAGCGAATGGCGGGTCTGGTTGCCTCGGATGTTCACCGAGGCCTGGAACATCGGCGTGGGCAGCCTGTTTATTGTGCTGCTGATCTCCGGGTTTGCCGGCGCGGTCACTTCCCTCCAGGCCCGCTATCAGTTCACCGGAACCATTCCCATCTATTATCTCGCGGGCGTCATCGTCGAGTCGATCGTCCTCGAGCTGGGGCCGGTGCTCACCGGACTCATCCTGGCAGGGCGCATCGGTGCCCGGTACGCCGCCGAGCTGGGGACCATGCGGGTGACGGAACAGATAGACGCCCTCGAAAGCCTGGGGCGATCGCCGTCATCTCATCTGATCATTCCCCGGGTCATCGCGGGGCTGCTCATGATCCCCGCGCTCACCGTCTTTGCCGACGTCATGGGTATCGTCTCCGGCTGGTTCTCCATGAAGCTGGTCCTGCCCATTACCGATGCTGACTTCGCGTACGGTGCCCGTACATTCTGGCGCTCATTCGACGCCACCTATTCGGTGATCAAGGCGTTCTTCTTCGCGGGCTGCATCACAATCATCTCCTGCTACATGGGGTTCAACACCCAGCAAGGGGCCGAGGGGGTGGGACGGTCCACCACCGGTGCCGTGGTCAGCAGCTCGGTACTGATTCTGCTGCTCGACGTGATTCTCACCAAGCTGCTGCTCAATCAATGATCGAGCTGCGCGGCGTGCGGAAGGCCTTCGGCAAACAGGTGGTGCTGGATCATGTCGATTTCGAGGTGCGTGAGGGTGAGACCGTCGCCCTGCTGGGCCCCTCCGGAACCGGAAAGAGCGTCTTGCTCAAGCACATCATCGGTCTGATCCGCCCGGACGAGGGAATCGTGACTGTCGATGACAAGGATGTCGGACGGCTCAAGCGGAAGCAGCTGGCCGAGCTTCGCTCCCACATCGGCTACGTCTTTCAGAACGGCGCCTTGTTCGACTCGATGAACGTCTTCGAGAATGTGCGGCTCGGCATCACCGACGAAGCCAAGTACCGCGACCTGGCATACTGCGAGGAACGGGTGAGTGGATGCCTGCGCTTGGTCAACCTGGCTCCCGAGACCAAGGACAAGTTCCCGGCCGAGCTCTCGGGGGGCAGGCGCAAGCGGGTGGGGATCGCACGGGCCATCGCCGGGAACCCCAAGTACCTCCTCTACGACGAGCCGACCTCCGGCCTCGATCCGGTCAACGCCGATGTCATCGATGATCTGGTGAAGCGTCTCGATAATGAGCTGGGAGTGACCAGCGTCATGGTGACCCATGATGTTCGAGGAGCCTTTCGCGTGGCGGACCGGCTTGCCTTGCTGACGGGAGGAAAGATCGTCCAGCAAGGAACCCAGGAAGAGTTTCTCGCGTCCCAGGATCCCAGGGTGAAGGAGTTCCTGGAGCGGGACTTTCCCGATGCCACCTTCGCAGCCTGAGGCCGTGACATGGATCTGAGTTATAAGCGAGAGGCCACCGTCGGCACTCTCGTGATCCTCGCCATCGTGCTCTTCTTCGTGGGAACGACCTGGCTGAGCGGCCGCTCGATCCGGGGCAACATCAGGGACTACTGGAAGGTCCAATTTCAGGAGGCGAGCAATCTCAAGCCGAGCTCGGTGGTACGGATCTCAGGGGTGCCGGTGGGCAAAGTGGAGCAGATCCAGCTGCTCGATGTGGGGAAGGTGCTGGTGTCGCTCAGCCTGCCCGAGCGGATCAAGCCCAGGGTCGATGCATCGGCGACCGTAGTCGCAGTCGGCTTCGTGGGTGACGCCGCCATCGAATTTGATCCAGGGCGAGCGCCGGAGCGGCTGACGAAGGACAAGGTGATCATCGGCACCCGGGCCGTCGGGCTCACCGACCGGGCTCAAGAGCTGGGCGATCGGGCGGACAGCGTCCTGATCGGTGCCCAGGCCATCGTCAACAAGGAAACCGCCGCCCAGCTGCGGTCGACCCTCACGGCACTCGAGGGCACGCTCAAGGCCGCCCAACGCACCATGGCCATATATGGCGACTCCAGCCGAGGTCCCACCGCGGAGCTGACCCGTACGATGATCGCGTTCCGCCAGTTAGGTGCGCGGCTCGACAGCACTCTGGCCCATCCGGCGCTAAGCCGAACCCTCAATCGTGCCGACACGCTCACCGGCAATCTGGCTGCCATGACCGCGCGGCTGGATTCGACTCTCGCGGCGATCAACCGGGGGCAGGGAACTCTGGGCAAGTTCGCCACCGACAGTGGGCTCTACTACGATATGCGGGACCTCTCGAAATCGATGAAAGAGCTGCTGGACGAGCTGAAGAAGCATCCGGGAAAGGTGCCGGTGACGATCAAGCTGTTCTAGGTAGGCGGGTAAGGGGGTAAGCGGGTAAGCGGGTAGGTAGTGGGGGCCCACCACTGCCTGCCACGCTCTTACCCGGCCACCTGCTTACCCGCTACCCGCCTACCCGCCTTCCCGCC
>DASSED010000231.1:0-12344 GCA_035695405.1 Gemmatimonadales bacterium | reverse complement strand
GAAGGAGACACCCGACACCCGTGCCTGCGCCGCGATCGCCCTGGGTCGGATCAAAACGCCGGAAGCGCGCGACGTGCTCAAGCGAGCAGCCGAGGACAAAGAGTTAGTGGTCCGCAACGCCGTCAATCGCGCTCTCCGCGAGATGGCGGCGTGACCCAGCCGGCCGAAGCTTTCGACCGTCCCGCTCCAGACGGGCAGCTGCGCCAGGGCGGCCGGTCGCTCCTGCTGGCCTTCTACACCGCGCTCCGCAGCCTCAAGCTCTACCCGGTCGAGAACGCCACCGTTCAGAAAGCGCTCGATGACCTCGATGGGGTGACCCACCGGCTGCTGGATCTCGAGGGCGGTGTGGAAATCCGGATGGCCGGCGATTTCATCTTCGTGAACGCGACTCGCCTTCGGGTCGAGCTGGACAACTATGCGTCGTTCAGTCACATCCTGGCGGTGTTCCGGGCCTTCGAGATCGGCGCACTCCGCATCCGGCCCGGAGTGCATCGGCGGGAGTGGCAGATCTTTCTCAGCCTGCTCCTGAGTCTTGCCGAGCGCAGCCAGTCGGAGGAGCGGCTGGAGGAGCTGCAGGAACGCATGGACGAGGGTGGTATCGAGCATTTGGAGTTGGATCGTCCCTTGCCCGAAAACGAGAATTCGGAGCTCTCCCGCCAGGCCGCCAAGCAGGTCTACGCGCAGGGTGTGGCAGTCACCAAAGACGTGATCTCCAGCGTACGGATGGGGCGCACGGCGCGGCTCAAACGGGTGAAGCGGGCGGTGCAGCTGATCGTGGATCAGGTGCTCAACAACGAAACCTCCATGCTCGGTCTCACCACCATTCGCGAATATGATGAGTACACCTTCACCCACTCGATGAATGTCTGCATCATCGCCGTCGCGCTGGGCCGAAAGCTCGGCTTCAGCAAGATGCAGCTCTGCGATCTGGGAATGGCCGGCCTGTTGCACGATATGGGCAAGGCGCGAGTACCGGCGGAGATCCTGAACAAGGCCGGCAAGCTGGATGAGAGCGAATGGCAGGCAATTCAGGAGCACCCCTGGGCCGGAGCGCTGACGCTCTTCGGCATGCGGGCGTACGAGGAGATTCCCTATCGCTCCATTCTTGTGGCTCACGAGCACCACATGAAGATCGATCTCACCGGCTACCCCAAGATCATACGCCCGCGGAAGCTGGGCATCTTCTCCCGGATTGTCGCCGTGGCCGACGCATTCGACGCGGCCACAACCCGTCGGGTCTATCAGACCGTGCCGGTCCAGCCGGATGAGGTGCTGCGTGAGATGTGGGAGAACCCCAAGCGCGGTCAGGACAAGGTTCTGGTGAAAGCGCTCATCAATCTGGTGGGCGTGTACCCGGTCGGCACCTGCCTCATTCTGGATACTTTCGAGGTAGCGGTCGTCTCCGGTGCCAATCCTGACGGCCAGCAGTTGAATCGTCCGCTCGTGCGCATCGCGTTGGATGCAGAAGGTGGTCCCCTGCCGCTTCCCGGGTTGGAGGTGAGCCTCACCGAGAAGGACGACAGCGGAGCCTTCCGCCGGTCCATCGTAAAGGTCACCAACCCCGACCGCTTTGGGATTACGGTTGGCGACTATTTCGTCTGAGTCGCGGCTCAAGCCGACGTGGTCCTCGCTCCAGACGAGCGGGCGCACCGCCCTCATCCCTTATCTGACGGCAGGATATCCCACCCCTGACAGCAGTGTCGAGGCGCTCCACGCCGTGTCCCGCATCGCCGATATCGTCGAGGTGGGGGTGCCCTTCAGCGACCCGCTGGCGGACGGGCCGACGATTCAGCGTTCCTCCTTCGAGGCGCTTGAGCAGGGAATGACCCTGGCCGGCACCCTCGAGGTCATAGCCCAGGCCGAGCCGGCAGTCCCGGTGGTGATCTTCAGCTACCTCAATCCCATTCTCCATTATGGCCTCGACCGATTTCTGACGGATGCCGACCGGCTCGGCGTGGCCGGTCTGATTCTCACCGATCTTCCGGCGGGAAGTGACCTCGCGATCGAGAGCGCGGTCCGGCGGAGTCCTCTCGATTTGATCCGATTGATTGCGCCGACTACCAGCCGCGATCGTCTCATCCGCGCGGTGGACGGTGCCCAAGGGTTCGTCTATTTGGTGGCTCGACTGGGTGTCACCGGAGCAACGCGGACCCTTGCGAGCGATCTCGCTGACTACATCGCGCGGGTGCGCGGGGCCACCTCCCTTCCGATCGCGGTCGGTTTCGGCATCTCCACGCCGGACCAAGCGGCTCAAGTGGGCAACCTGGCCGACGGTGTGGTGGTCGGGAGCGCCCTGGTGGAGATTCTGGGCCGGGATGGCGTCAAAGCCGCTACCCGGTTTCTCGGGACGCTGCGTGATGCTTTAGACGGACGGCCGCAATGAGGGTGCGTATCCCGGTGGTGTTGCAGCGATATACCCAGGTTCTCTGGATCGGTGGCCTGCTCCTCACGGCCACGACGCTGCTGGCGGATCGACGCTGGATGGCGCAGCCGATCTCCACGCTCGTGCTCATCGTGGCCATTCTGGCGCTTCGCTCGGTCCCGGTGCGGCTCAGCAAATACTCGTACCTTACACAATCCGCAGTGCCGGCCCTGGTGGGAGCGGTGTCGATCGGTCCGACGCCGGTGATTGCTGCCCTGTGGGTGGGCATCGTCGGAGCGGACGTGTTCGGACTGCGGAAACAAGCCAAGGCCGGACTGATCAATGCGGGACGCGAGGTCATCGCGTTTGTGGCCTCGTATGGACCCTACGCCGCCATC
This sequence comes from Gemmatimonadales bacterium, assembly GCA_035695405.1. Lineage (GTDB taxonomy): Bacteria > Gemmatimonadota > Gemmatimonadetes > Gemmatimonadales > GWC2-71-9 > CAVVWJ01. The sequence continues at coordinate 9,584 of DASSED010000231.1, read as the reverse complement.
CTGTCGCTGGGCTCGAGCACGGCGCTGACGCTCGATTTCCTCCCGGCAGCGGCCATTCTTGTGTCGCTGTACTTCTTTCTCAACAAGGCGCTGTTCTACTTCAGCCTCCTCTTCCGGGACAAACTGGAAAGTGCCGAGAAGATCCTGATCTTGCGGTGGGAGATCAGCTCATATCTTCTCACGCTCATAGCCGCCACTATCGTGGTGACCGCGCTCACCACCCTAGCTCCGGTCGGCTGGCTCGCGGTGGCACTGGCGCTCGGCGTTCTAGGGCTGCTGACCCGCCAGATTCTGGATGAAGCAATCGGCGCGGAGGACCTCAACAAGGTCCATCTCATGGAGGCGGCGATCGCGAGCAACGCCACGCTGCAGGGCTCCTTTACCCAGATCGAACGGCTGGCGTACCGGCTCCTCGATTGGGGTGACTTCCGGGTGTATCGAGCGAACGGGTCCGACACTTCGCTGGCGTACCGTGCCATGGTCGGGCGGGAGAATCGGCTGGATCCTCCGCCGAGCTATGTCCCTTTGCGCAATACCGTGGTGCAGAGCGGCGAGCCCATCATCATCAAGGATGTGGGGAGTGACGATCGGGTGGGCGATATCGTCGAGGGAGTCCGGACCTTGGTGATACATCCCATTCGATTTGGGGACGATGTCCTGGGAACCCTGGAGTTGGAGCACCACAAACGGCACGCTTACGGGCCGAAAGATCTAGTGGCGATGAGCACTCTTGCAGGGCAGATGGCCACTGCCATCCACATCGCCGAGCTCCGGCGACCTCTGGTACAAACCGTAGACCAAATCGGCGAGCAAGTCGGTTCCCTGGCTCGAGTAGCCGACTCACTCCGGAGCTCAGCCAGCGCCCTGGCTGACGTATCGCTCGGCATGCGTCAGGGGGCCATGGAACTGGAGCGCTTCGCTTCGGGCGGGCTCCGCGCCACTGGCTCTCTGGCCAATGCGTCACAGCAGATGATGAGTCAAGGCGCCCAGGCGGCGGCCGCCAGCGGCACGGCGGCGGAGGTCGCCGCGCGGAACCGGGACGTCATCGGAGACGCGATCACTCGTCTGGTCGAGCTCAAGGGGTTTGTGGCCGCCGGGGCTGATCGGGTTGCCTCGCTGGGGTCGCTGACCGAGCGGATTACCGGATTCATTGGCACGATTCGAGAAATCGCCGATCTCACCAACCTGATCGCACTCAATGCCGCTATCGAGGCGGCCCGAGCCGGACGTGAAGGCCGCGGCTTTGCGGTAGTCGCGTCCGAAGTTCGAGACCTTGCCGCGCAAAGCCTCCATGCGGCCCGAGAGGCGGGGACGTTGCTGGGCGAAATCGCCAATCAGGTCTCGGCGGTGTCGGGACAGATGGCCCAGGGGCGAGACGTAGTTGCCGGCGTGGAGGAGCTGAGCGCGAATGCGGCGAAAGCCTTGGACGCCATCGTGGGGACCACGGGTGAAGCGGGCGGCCATGCCAAAGCCATTGCCGCCACCGCGGCGCAGCAGCGCGACGCGGTGAACGCCCTCACCGGGCAGATCGAGCAGGTCGCGGCCAGCTCGGCCAAGAGCCGCGCCGACACCGATACGCTCGCCAAGCGCGCCGGCGAGGCCTCGGCGGGCCAAGCGGAGCTCGAACGGTCGATTCGAGAGCTGGGTGAGCTGGCCTCCGATCTGCAACGGATCGCGAGTCACTTTGCCATCGAGGCCTGATCGACAAGAGCGTCCCGGTGAACGCGTCTACGTCGCCCTGGGCAGCAATCTCGGAGACCGCGCCGCTCACTTGCGCGCTGCCCGCGAGGCGCTCGGCGCTTTACCGGGCACTCGGCTGGTAGCGGTTTCGAGCGAGGAAGAGACCGCACCACTGGGCGGTCTGGACCAGCCCCCCTACCTCAATCAAATGGCACTGCTGGAGACCACTCTCGCCCCCCGGGAGCTGCTCCGCGCCCTCCAGTCGATCGAGCAGCGGGAAGGTCGCACCCGGCACGAACATTGGGGGAGTCGCACGCTCGACTTGGACATCGTCCGATTCGGAACCCGGCGCGTGGATGAGACCGACCTTATCATTCCTCATCCCGAGCTGCCCAACCGCGACTTCTGGCGCCGAGAGCTGGCCGAGCTGAGTGCCCATGACCGCTGACGCACGTCCTCTCACGGTTACCGATCTCTTGACGATGAAAGCGTCGGGCCGCCGCATCGTGGTCCTGACCTGCTACGACGCGGTGTTCGCCCGGCTGCTGGAACAGGCCGACGTGGATGTGCTGTTGGTGGGGGACTCGTTGAACCAGGTGCTCGCCGGCCACGAGACCACCCTGAGCACGACACTCGACCAGATGATCTACCACGCGGCCGCAGTGCGGCGCGGCTCCCGGCGAGCCCTGGTGTTCGTTGACCTCCCTTTTCTGACCTACCAAGTGTCCATACCAGAGGCGATCCGCAACGCCGGCCGGGTATTACAGGAAACGGGAGCCCATGGGGTCAAGCTAGAAGGCGGTGCCCACATGGGCGAGACGGTCTCGGCACTGGTGGAGCGGGGAATCCCGGTCATGGGTCATCTCGGTCTGACACCGCAGTCAGTGCATGCACTCGGAGGCTACCGGGTTCAGGGGCGTGATCCGGAGGCCGCCCAGCGGCTCATGCAGGACGCCAAAATCCTGGAGGCCGCCGGAGCGTGCAGCATCGTGCTCGAACTGCTGCCGGCGCCGCTGGCCGGCAGCATTTCCCGCTCGCTGACCATTCCTACGATCGGCATCGGCGCCGGGCCCGAATGTGAGGGCCAGGTCTTGGTCCTCCATGACATGCTGGGCCTCAACGAGCAGTTCTCGCCCAAGTTTCTGAAGCATTATGGAAAGCTGGGCGATTCGGTGCGGCAGGCGGCCCGCAGCTTTGCCGCTGAGGTGCGGGAAGGAAAATATCCCGGCAAGGAGCACAGCTTTGAGTAGAGCCCGGTAGCGCCTTCCATGCTCGAGCTGACCGACATCCCATCTCTCCGATCCTGGATCTACGAGCAGCGCCACGCCGGTCATCGCATTGGCCTTGTTCCCACTATGGGCTACCTGCACGAGGGCCATCTGGCGCTGGTGGACGAAGCCCGGCGAAGAGCCGATGCGGTGATCATGAGCGTCTTCGTCAATCCTCTCCAATTCGGACCAGGTGAAGACCTGGAGCGATATCCTCGAGACCTCGAGAGAGACCGGATGCTCGCCACGAAGAGGGGAGTTGACGCACTGTTTACTCCCTCGGTGGACATGATGTATCCGGCTGGCTCCGAGATCCGGGTCGTTCCCGGAGCGTCCGCCGACCGCTGGGAGGGGGCGGCACGACCGGGTCACTTTGCCGGCGTGCTGACCGTGGTGACCAAGCTGTTTCACCTGGTGGAGCCGGATGTCGCCTGTTTCGGCCGCAAAGACGTTCAACAGCTCACCCTGGTACAGCAGCTGGTCCGGGACCTGGACTGGTCCATCGAAATCGTTGGAGTCCCGACGGTGCGGGAGGCCGACGGACTGGCCTTGAGCAGCCGAAACGCATATCTGAGGGATGGAGATCGCCGCCAGGCCATCGGACTCTCTCGCATGCTCGAAGCGGCCCATGACTCGTGGAACACGGGGGAGCGTCGGGCTGCGAAGATCGAGGAGCGGATGCGGCAAGAGCTGCGGAACTATCCGGGCGTCGCCCTGCAGTATATCGCCATCGTTGAGCCGCGGTCGCTGGCACCGGTGGAGCAGGTCGAGGCGGCCACCGTGGTCGCCGTCGCCGCTCGGGTCGGCGCCACCCGCCTTCTGGACAACATCATCCTGGGTGAAGGACTGCGGTAATGCCGCGGCCCACTCCGCCGGGATTGCGCCCTACGCTGCCGCGGTGGGCTGTCGTCTCCCCGGCGCGACTGGACCACATCCAGCGAGTGGCAGAGCTGGCCGCCGGTTGGGCCGAGCGCATGGGGGTGCCCGACTCGGAGAGGAATCGATGGCTCAGGGCGGTCTGGCTGCACGACGCTTTGCGAGATGCACGGGCGGAGGAGCTGGAACAGTGGGCCGCCAGCACCAATGGGCCGCCGGAGCTTCGTCATGGCCCCGCCAGTGCCGCACGCGCCAAGGCAGACGGTGAAACCGACCGCGGGGTCCTCGACGCGGTGCGATATCATTCGCTCGGCCTGGCCGAGTGGGATATGGTTGGGCGGATTCTATATTGTGCCGATTACCTGGAGCCCGGCCGCAGCTTTCAAGCGGAACAGCGGGCCGACTTAGCGGAGCGCTTACCGGAAGATCCCGGAGGCGTGCTCCGGGAAGTCGCCCGAGCCCGCCTCACTCACATTATTGAAACCGGATGGCCCGTTCTCGAGCCCACAGTTCGTTTCTGGAACAGTCTCGCCACCGCCGGGCCAAGCTCGCGCTGACCGGTGCGGCCGTACTGGTCTTCGTCGGCGCTATCGCTCTGTTCTCGCGGCCGGCCGCGGAGCAGCCCCCGGTGCGGACGGTCGGGGTGTTGCACCCTACCGGCAAGGTCCAGGTGGAGGTGCTCAACGGAACCCAACGGCAGGGGGCGGCTCGCACAGCGACCCGGATGCTCCGCAGCAAAGGGTTCGATGTTGTGTTGCTGGGGAACGCTGACTCGGCCGCTGAGTCGACTCGGGTCATTGCCCGGCGAGGTGACTCCACCAAAGCTCATTATGTGGCACAGGCGCTCGGTTCAGGCAGGGTGATGACCCAGATCGACACTCTTCGGCGGGTCGATGTGAGCGTGATCCTGGGAGAGGATTTCAGGCCAAGTCTGGAGCTCCATCCGTAGACCTGCGTCGCTTCGTCCTCATCCGCTTCCGCTATTTGACCCCGCAGATACCTACCACCACATCCATCACGTTGGTGCCGGTATGCCCAGGCCGGAGTAATGCTCCGACCGCATCCAAAGCGTGGTAGGCATCGTGCCCGGCCAGGTCTCGACTGGGGTTTCGCCCAGCCCGCTCGATATCCCGCCAGGTGGTACCATCCACGATGGCGCCGGCTGCATCGGTTGGCCCGTCACGGCCATCGGTGCCGGCCGCCAGAAGCGCAGGCCCAGGAGCGGCCTGGCCCAGCACCCGCGCCGCTGCGAGAGCCAACTCCTGAGACCGTCCACCGAGGCCGCACGACGCGGCGTCCAAGGTCACGGTGGTCTCGCCTCCCCAAATGGTGCAGCTTGGTTGCGGGAACGATGGGTGACCGCAATTATACAGAAGCTTTGCGGCTACACTCGCTCCGGTCACCGACGCCTCTCCGGCAATCGGTGTATCGACCACCAGCGGAGCGAGGCCCAACTCTGCCGCACGTTTGGCCGCCGCTTCGAGGGCCAACCTATTACTGGCGATCAGCTCGAGGGTCACGCGCGCAAAGGCCGGATCCCCGGGCTTGGGGGTTTCGGCGATCGTACCTGCTTCGGTGGAGGTCAAGAGTTCCCGGGCGGAGCCGGGCAATTGAGCCCACAGGCCGGTGCGCTGTAGGATGGCCCTGAGCTCGGAGGCGATGGTTGGGTCCGGCACGAAGGGACCCGATCCGATCGCCGCGAGATCATCGCCGATGACGTCCGAAACGACGTAGACCCGAACGTCGGCGTGGGCCAGTGAGCGGGCCAGCTTGCCGCCGCCCCATCGGGAAAAGCGCTTGCGGATCCGATTCATGGCGCTGATGTCGAGACCAGATCCCAGGAGCAGAGAATAGATCGCGGTGAGATCGTCGGAGGAGAGGCCTGGTTCAGGAGCACCGATGAGACTGGTGGTTCCACCCGAGAGAAAGACCCAGACCTCGTCTCGAGGTTCCACTTGCCGGACAATGTCGGCGAGCGCCTCGGCGGCCTCAAAGGAGTGGGTGCCTGGTTCCGGATGGTCTCCGGATAGATATCTCAGCCGAGCGTGCGGGGAGGTGCCTTTCTCGGGACCGACGATGATTCCACCAGCCGGCTGTCGCCCGAGGGCGTCCAACGCCTCGACCCCAGTCCGGGCCATGGCTAGCGATGCCTTTCCCAGCGCGATGATCCAGATAGTCCGGTGCGGGTCAGGGTTGCGCCGACTCAGGTGTTGCTTCAGGGCGGGTCCGGGCGCCGCGGCGACGACAGCCGCCGAGTAGATGTCGTTTAGGAGCTGTCTCGCGGTCAGGGAAGTTGCTCGGGGGCTCAGAACCGGCCTCTTGTGAAAAAGTTCACAAAGTGTTATTGATGGTCTGCCAATAAGTATGGAAGAACGGTCAGGAGTCTAGGGTCGAGGGTCTAAGGGCGTAGCCACAGTTTCCTTAGACTCTCGACCTTCGAGCCTTCGACCGCTTTAACCGGCTCTTCTCCTACACCCCGAGGCCCCCATGGCCGGCCGCAATTTCCTCTTCGTTCCCGGGCCTACCAATGTGCCCGATCGCGTCCTCCGCGCCATGCATCGCGCGATGGAAGATCACCGCTCCTCAGACTTTCCCTCTCTGGCCGCTCCGGTACTGGAGGATCTCAAGAAGATCTTCAAGACCAGCTCGGGCCAGGCATTCATCTTTCCAGCCAGCGGCACTGGTGCCTGGGAGGCTTCGCTTTCAAATACCTTGTCTCCCGGAGACCGGGTCGTCGCTGCTCGATTCGGGATGTTCAGTCATCTGTGGATCGACATGGCTCAACGGCTGGGACTGCAGGTGGACGTGCTCGATACCGAGTGGGGAGAAGGAGCTCCGATCGAGCGGTATCAGGAGGCTCTCGCTGCGGACCAGGGTCATCGCATCAAGGCGGTCCTGTTCACTCATAATGAGACTGCGACTGGCGTCACCAGTGATGTAGCGGCCATGCGGCGCGCCTTGACCGACACCGGCCACCCGGCGCTGCTCATGGTCGATGGGGTGAGCTCCATCGCGAGCATCGATTTCCGGATGGATGAGTGGGGGGTGGACCTGGCGGTCACCGGATCGCAGAAGGGTTTCATGCTTCCCGCCGGCCTGGGCATCGTCTGCGCCAGCCAGAAGGCTCTCGCCTTGTACGACCAGGCCAAGCTGCCCCGGGTGTTCTTCGACTTTGGTGACATGCGAAAGGCCAATGCCACGGGGTATTTCCCGTACACTCCGTCGCTCCCACTGCTCTATGGTTTGCGGGAGTCGATTGCGATCCTCCTGGAAGAGGGCCTGGAAAATGTCTTTGCCCGCCATCACCGCTTGGCCGAGGGGACCCGTCGTGCGGTCAAGGCGTGGGGACTCGAGCTCTGCGCCCGGGCACCCAAATGGCACTCGGACACGGTGAGCGCGATCCTGGTTCCCCCTGGGGTCAATGGTGCGGAAATCATCGACGTGGCCTACCGGCGCTACAATCTCGCATTGGGTGCAGGGCTCGCCCGCATGGCGGGCAAGCTGTTCCGAATCGGCCATCTGGGGGACCTCAACGAACTCATGCTCATGGGTGCGCTGGCCGGCTCGGAAATGGCCATGCGCGACGTCGGTATGAAGATCACACCCGGCAGCGGGGTCGCGGCCGCTGAGGACTATTGGCGCAGTACCGCCGCGCCCCTTTCCCGGCGCGAACTCCCGCCCCGTGCGTCCGATACACAGCCGGCCTCCCAGCCGGCTAAAGAGAAGGCGACTGCCGGCGCCGGCCGATGAGCCACACGCGGTACGAACCTGCCCGCCCCCGGCTCCAGCGGAGCGAGCTTGCCGTGCCCGGATCGCAGCCCGGCATGTTTCGCAAGGCGCTGGAGGGCGACGCGGATTACATCTTCCTCGACCTCGAGGATGCCGTGGCGCCGGCCGACAAGCCCCAGGCCCGGCTCAACGTCATTGCGGCGCTCCAGGAGCACGACTGGCGCGGGCGAGGGAAGACCATCTGCGTCCGCATCAATGGAATCGACACCCATTACATGTATCGGGACGTGGTGGATGTGGTGGAGCAGGCGGGTGAGCGCCTCGACACGGTCCTCATCCCCAAAGTAGGGGTCCCGGCTGACGTCTATCTGGTGGACGCTCTCCTCACCCAGATCGAGGAGGCCAAAGGGATTCCCCAACGCATCGGGATCGATGTGCTGATCGAGACGGCCCTTGGGATGGCCAATGTCGAGGCCATTGCGCAGTCCAGCCGGCGACTGGAGGCAATGCACTTCGGGGTGGCCGATTATGCCGCGAGCTGCCGAGCCCGCACTGTGAGCATTGGGGGTCTCAATCCAGACTATCCCGGCGATCAATGGCATGCGGGTCTCGCTCGCATGGTGGTGGCCTGCCGGGCCTATGGCCTGCGACCGATCGATGGTCCGTTTGGAGACTTCAAGGACCCGGATGGTTTTACCGCTGCAGCCCGGCGGGGCGCCGCGCTCGGCATTGAGGGAAAATGGGCCATCCATCCGTCTCAAATCCAGCTGGCCAACGAAGTCTTCACTCCGCCGCCGCGAGAGGTCGAGCGTGCCAGGCGGATTCTCGATGCGCTGGACCAGGCAGCCAGGGAAGGACGCGGAGCAGCCCAGCTCGAGGGTCGCATGATCGACGCTGCTTCGGCCCGCATGGCGAAGAATGTGGTAGATATGGATGAGGCGATTCGAAGCAAGTCAGGAGTCAAGAGTCGGGAGTCGAGAGTGCCGGTCTCGTAGGACCCGGCTTTGACATCGACTTCGATCGAGCTCCCGACTCCCGACTCCCCACTCCTGACTAGTGATACGACCATGGACATTCACGAATACCAAGCGAAAGAGCTGCTCGCCGGGTTCGGCGTCGCCATTCCTCGCGGCGGAGTAGCCTACAGTCCCGAGCAAGCGGTATACCGCGCCTCAGAGATCGGCGGCGCCCGCTGGGCGGTCAAAGCGCAGATCCACTCCGGTGCTCGAGGCAAGGCGGGCGGGATCAAGCTCTGCTCCAGTGAAGATGAGGTTCGCCAGGCGGCAAAAGTCCTGCTGGGGAAACGGCTGGTGACCCACCAGACGGGTCCAGAAGGCCGGGTGGTTCACCGGCTCTATGTCGAAGCAGCGGTTCCGATCGAGCGGGAGCTCTATCTAGGCTTGGTGCTCGATCGAAAGACCGAGCGGATCATGATCGTCGCCCACCCCCAGGGTGGGATGGAGATCGAGGAGATTGCCCATAGTGCGCCGGATTCGATTCTCCGCGAAGTGGTGGAGCCGGCCATCGGCATGAGCGCGTTTCAGGCCCGGGAGATTGCGTTCGGCCTGGGACTGGCACCGGCGCAAGTGAGTCGTGCCGTGACCACCTTGCTCGGCGCATACCGCGCCTTTCGAGACCTCGACGCCACCATGGTCGAAATCAATCCTCTGGTCGTGACTGGCGACGGTCAGGTGCTGGCGCTCGACTGCAAGATGACCTTCGATGACAATGCCATGTTTCGCCGGCCCAATGTGAGCGAGCTGCGGGATTATGCCGAGGAGGACCCGCGGGAAGCGCAGGCTGCCGAGTATGGTCTCAACTACGTGGCCCTCGACGGTGATATCGGGTGCATCATCAATGGGGCCGGGCTCGCCATGGCTACGATGGACATGATCAAGCACGCCGGAGGACAACCCGCCAACTTTCTGGATGTCGGTGGGGGTGCCTCGCCGGACCGAGTGGCCGCCGCGTTTCGGCTGGTCCTCTCCGACGGAAAGATCGGCGCTATTCTGGTCAACATCTTCGCCGGGA
>DASSED010000230.1:0-16131 GCA_035695405.1 Gemmatimonadales bacterium | reverse complement strand
TTACGAGCCACTTCTACCTTGACAGTTTCACCGGCCTTGCGGAAGGCGATCTGCTGCTGAAGTTGGCCCACGTATTCGACCGGCTTGCCATCGACCGCCACGATGATGTCACCCGGCTGCATACCGGCTTTTTCGGCCGGCGACTTCGACGTGAAGTCCTGCACCAGGACTCCGCGGATATCCGGCAGACCGACGTAGGCCGCATCGTTGGGCGTGGCATCCTGAACCGTGATACCCAGCGCCACTCGATGCACTCGACCCTCGGAGATGATCTGATCCATGACGTGACGGGCCAGGTCAATCGGGATGGCAAAACCGTAACCGGAGTAGAACCCGGTCTCGCTGGCGATGGCGGAGTTCACCCCGATCACCTCACCCTGGACGCTCACCAGTGGGCCACCCGAGTTGCCCGGGTTGATGGCGGCATCGGTCTGGATGAAGTCCTGGATGGTCCGGTCGGATTGCCCAGGAAGCGCCAGGCTACGCCCCTTGGCGCTGATGATCCCCGAGGTAACGGTGAACGTAAGGTTCTCGCCCAGAGGATTGCCCACCGCCAGCACCCACTCGCCTACCCGGGTATCGGCACTCTTGCCCAGAGGGGCCGGAACCAGGTTCTTGGCGTCGATCTTGAGCACTGCGATATCGGTGTTGGGATCGGTCCCCACGATCTTGGCCTTGAACTCCCGCCGATCGAGCAGCCGCACAGTGACCTGGTCGGAGCCATCGACCACGTGGTTGTTGGTCAGGATGTATCCGTCAGGAGACACGATGAAGCCCGAACCGGAGCCTTCCTGGAACCGCGGCTCCTGCATCGGCGGGAATCCCCGGAAGAAGCGCTCGAATCCGGGCGGGACCTCCATCCGGGGAGCATTGCGCGTGGTCTGGGGCTTCCGTCCCGACTTGATGTACACCACGCTGGGTTTGACGTGCTCGGCCACTGAGGCAAACGCCTCGCTCAGATTCTGCAGCGACGCGACGGCAGCGTTGGGTGGCGCCGCTCGGCTCGCGGGCTGAGCTCCCGCCCCATAGGGGGACTGTCGCTGTTGGGCTGCCGACTGGTAGGGCAACCGGAGGAGACCGGCCGACAAGAGACCGATTGCGAACGCGAGGCCAACCCCACCTGACTTGAGACGACGGAACCATCCTTGGGTCATTATCCACTCCCGCATGAGCATGCGTCGACTCCGGAGCCGGAGTGCTCCGTTGCGCATTTGAGATGCTCACGCGGGGAGTTCCGTCGCGCTGGGGGTCCCTCCCCGCCGGCAAGGCTCTCTCCGCGGATGGAGCTAGAGCAGGCCGGTGCGGCCAGGAAGACGTAGGCCGGCGCAATCTCCTCGGGTACGTCGATGTGACAGCGCTCACCCGGAGATCCGTGTTTTCTTGTCACGAGTGTGGCGAACCAGCCGCTGAAACGGCCACCGGAAATCGCCGTACGGGGACCATGGCCCTCCGGAGCCGGGCCACGCCGCTCGACGATTGGTTATCATCCCACCGGAATGCAGCCAAACCCTGTGAGTTGGAGACCCTGATGGATAGCACGGCCCTTCGTCGTCGGAGTACGTTCGCCGGCCTCGTTCTCGTGGTTGCCGCCTGCAGCCATGCACGGACCGAGCCGGTCACCGCCCCCACGCCCGGGACCAGCGGCACTCACTCGAGCAGTCTCGGCGTTCCCGTCATGGAGTCGTTCGAGCGGGCGGTGGCCAACGGAACCCGGACCCGCAAAGGCTCTCCCGGCCCCCGATATTGGCAACAGTGGGCCGACTATCGTCTGACGGCGGACTTGAACCCCGTGTCGAAGCGGCTCTCCGGGACGGGAACGATTACCTACTACAACCGCTCACCCAATCAGCTCACCGAAGTCTACGTCCAGCTGCTGCAAAACATCTTCGCTCCCGGGAGTCACCACAACACCGATGTGCCCTGGGCGGTCGAGGGCATCACGCTCAATCGGGTGGTGGCGCAAGGACAGGAGCTCAAACCGGCGGAAGGTGAGGGGGCCGGGTACAAAGTAGACGGCACCATCATGCGCATCGGCCTGCCCAAGCCGCTCCCGCCGGGGGGCACGGCCACGTTCGAGTTTGCCTGGCGACTCAGAATTCCACCCGATGGAGCGCCGCGCGGCGGACAGGATGGCGAGGTCTTCTACATCAACTACTGGTATCCCCAGATGGCGGTGTACGACGACGTGAACGGCTGGCAGATCGACCAGTACCTCGGTACCGGCGAGTTCTACATGGGGTACGGGAACTACGACGTGGCGCTCACGGTGCCGGCGGGGTGGCTGGTGGATGCGACCGGTCGGCTCCAGAATGCTGCCGAGGTACTCTCACCCCAGTCGCGGGCCCGATTGGATTCCGCCGGCCATGCGTCGGGCGTGGTGCACGTGGTCACCGACCTCGACCGGGAACCGGGCAAGTCCACCGCGGCCGGTACCAACGGGAAGCTCACCTGGCGTTATCGCGCCGAGAATGTTCGGGACGTGGCATGGGCCACCTCGGCTCGGTATCTGTGGGACGCGACCACCGCTCAGGTGGGAGACGCCAACGGAGACGGACGCGCAGACACCGCCGCCATCTACTCGTTTTACCGGCCGGAGCAGCGGCGGATCAACCACTGGGACCAGAGCGCCCGCTACAGCCAGTACTCGATCGAGTTCTTCTCCCGCTATCTCGCGCCCTATCCCTATGCTCACATGACCGCCGTCGACGGACCCACCTCCTGCGGCGGTATGGAATATCCGATGATGACCTGCATCGGGGGACAGTGGGACACGCTCGGTCTCTACGAGGTGATCACGCACGAGATCGGACACATGTGGTTCCCCATGGTGGTCGGCTCGGACGAGAAGCGGTACGCCTGGATGGACGAGGGTCTCACTCAGTTCGATCAGTCTCAGTCCATGGACCAATTCTTCAAGGGATTCGACGACGAGGAGCGGAACCGAAGGAACTATCTCGACCTGGCGGATGTCGGCGGCGAAGTGGAGCTGATGCACCACGGCGACCGCTATCCCAATTATGCCTCATACGGCGTGGCCAGTTACTACAAGCCCGCCAGCGTGCTGGTGGCGCTGAGAGGCGTGCTCGGCCGCGACACGTTTCACAAGGCGTACACCGAGTACATCCGTCGCTGGAGCTACAAGCACCCGACTCCGTACGACTTCTTCCATACCTTCGACGACGTCTCGGGTCAGGATCTCTCCTGGTTCTGGCGAACCTGGTTTTTCGAGACCTGGAAGCTGGATCAGGCCATCGACACGGTAACAACGGTCGGCGACTCGCTGGAGATCGCGCTGGTCAACCGGGGCAAGGCCCCGATGCCGGTACTCTTGGCCGTCACCCGGACCGGTGGCCAGACACAACGGATGACGGTTCCGGTGGATGTGTGGTTCGGTGATCGCCGGCGGCACACGATCCGAATAGCCCGGGAGCCTGCGGTCAGGACAATTGAGATCGATCCCGACAAGCAGTTTCCGGACGTGGACCGAAGTAACCATGTGTGGCCGCGGTAGAGTCGTGAGTCGGGGGTCAGGAGTCGGGAGCTTCTTGAGCGCTCCCCAATTGAGCGGCTGACGGCTCTATAACTCCTGACTCCCGACTCCCGACTCCCGACTACCTTTCACCATGCCCCGCGTCCTGATAGTCGCCAACCGGCTTCCCGTCACGGTGCGGATGACGGAGGGCGGAGTCGAGGTTCAGAAGAGCTCGGGCGGTCTCGCCACCGGCCTGCTCAAGCCGCACGAGGAGTCCGGCGGACTCTGGATCGGCTGGTCCGGAGCGCCGGACCAGCTCAACCCAACTCAGCAGCAACAGCTCGACGAGCAGCTCGCGGCCATGCGCCTGGTGGCAGTGCCGCTTTCGGCCGACCAGATCATCCGCTATTACGAGGGGTTCTCCAACGGCGTCCTCTGGCCCCTCTTCCATTATCAGCTGGATCAGGTCCCGCTTCATGTCCGCGATTGGGAGCCCTACGTCGAGGTCAACGAGCTCTTCGCCGAAGTGGTCGCCCGGCACTACCAACCTGGTGATCTGATTTGGGTTCACGACTATCAACTGCTGCTCCTCCCCGGCTTTCTGCGCCAGCGGCTCCCCGAAGCGCGCATCGGTTTCTTCCTTCACATCCCCTTTCCCTCCGAGGAGCTGTTCCGCACGCTCCCCGAGCGAGATCGGCTCCTCCGGGGCATGCTCGGCGCCGACCTGGTTGGCTTTCACACCCCGGCCTACCTGCGACACTTTGCCGCCTCGCTGACCCAGATCCTGGGCCTCACGGTAGAGATCGATCGGGTGCAGCTGCCCAATCGCGAGGTCCGCCTCGGCGTGTTTCCGATGGGGATCGACGCCGAGAGTTTCCGGCAGCTGGCCGAAGATCCAGCGGTGCAGAAAGAAGCCAAGTCGCTCCGGGGCGACGGGCGGGTGAAGCTGCTGGTCGGGGTGGACCGGCTGGATTACACCAAGGGAATCCCGCGCCGGCTCCTCTCCTATGAGAGGATGCTCCAGTCCCATCCCGACCTGAGGGAGCGAGTCCGACTGGTCCAGGTGGCGGTGCCGTCCAGAACCGGAGTGGAAGCGTACCAGGACTTCCGCTCACTGGTGGACGGCCTGGTGGGACGCATCAACGGGGACTTCGCCACGCCCAACTGGGTGCCGGTGCATTACATCTTCCGCGGGCTCTCCGAGCGCGAGCTGGTGGCGCTCTATCGGGCGGCCGACGTCATGCTGGTCACCCCGCTCCGGGACGGAATGAATCTCGTGGCCAAGGAGTTCGTCGCCTCCCGTACCGATGGAGACGGGGTGCTGATCCTGAGCGAGTTTGCCGGTGCCTCCTGGGAGCTGCCCGAGGCCGTGCAGGTCAATCCCTATGACGTGGAGGGTACCGCCGAGAGCTGCTATCGCGCGCTGATGATGAGTCCGGAAGAGCGGCAGAGCCGGCTCCGCCCTCTGCGCGCGCGAGTGGAGACCTACGATGTGCACCGCTGGGCCGCCAGTTTCCTGGAACAGCTCGAGGGGACCACTCGCCGGCCCACCGGCCCGCGCCGGGTGCCGGGCGGAATCCAGGCAGCGCGCCAGGCACTGGCAGCGCGACTTCAGGAGACCGAGAACCTCCTTCTCCTGCTCGATTACGATGGGACCCTGGTGCCGTATACCGCCACGCCGGAGCTGGCCCGGCCGGACCCCACGTTGCTCGAGCTGCTGGGTACCCTTGCCGCTCGGCCCAACACCGAGGTTCACGTGGTGAGCGGGCGGGCCCGTGAAACGTTGGAGCATTGGCTCGGCGCACTTCCGATCGGGCTCCACGCGGAGCACGGCTTCTGGTCCCGCGCCAACTCTCGCGACGAGTGGACTCCAACGGGTGAGGTGGGAGGAAGCTGGCGGGAGCCGGCGCTTGCCATCCTGCGAGACATCACGGCCCGGACTCCCGGCTCACTGGTGGAGGTGAAGGCGGTGGCGCTCGCCTGGCACTACCGCATGGCCGATCAGGAGGCGGGAGAGCGCCGGGCCAACGAGCTGCGCCTGCATCTCACCCAGCTGCTCAGCAACCAGCCAGTCGAGATCCTGGCCGGTCACAAGGTCATCGAGATCAGGCCCTACGGGGTACACAAGGGGCGGATCGTTCCGCCGTTGTCACCCGAAAGGATGGCCGCCACCACCATCCTCGCCATCGGCGACGACCGCACCGATGAAGATCTCTTCAGTGCGTTGCCCAGCGAAGCGATTACCATCCGAGTCGGCCCAGGTTCCACCGAAGCGCGTTTCCGGATCGACGGCGTTCCCGCGGTGCGGGCGCTGCTGCACTCCCTGGTCGAGGCCGAGGTTCCCCGATAGCCAGGGGCCAGCCACCCGGGCTCTCGGTGTTGTTCTTCACCGAGCTCTGGGAGCGACTCGCGTACTACGGCGTGCGCTCCCTTCTCATCCTTTATCTGATCGATGGCAGCAGCGGCGGCCTGGGATGGTCCCAGGAGCGAGCCAGCCGACTCTATGGCTGGTTTGTGGGTCTCACCTATCTCTCGCCGGTTGTCGGCGGGTGGTTGGCGGACCGCTACCTCGGCACCAATACGTCGCTGACCATCGGGGGAGCCGTCCTGGCCCTGGGATATCTTCTGCTCGCGCTACACGGGAATGGGCTCTTCTTTGCCGGGCTGGCACTGGTGATACTCGGCACCGGTTTCATGAAGCCCAACGTGCACACCATGGTGGGCCAGCTGTACCAACGGGATGATCCACGCCGGGACTCCGGGTTCACGCTCTACTACATGGGAATCAATGTAGGCGCCTTTCTCGGGCCACTCGTGTGCGCCTGGCTGGCTGCGCGCTACGGCTGGCCCTACGGCTTTGCCGGTGCCTGCGCGGCGATGATGATTGGCCTGGCGTTCTATCTGGGGACCAAAGAAGATCGGCTTCGAGGCGTGGGACTCGCTCCGGATAGGAGGGCTGCCGCGCAGACCGTGGCGCGGAGTGCTGGATTGACGGATGCAGAGCGCGGGCGGCTCAGCGCCATCGCCATCAGCACCATCTTCGTGGTGTTCTTCTGGGTGGCATACGAGCAGGCGGGCTCGTCGCTCAACGTATTCGCCGCGCATCGCATCGATCGGGCGGTGTCCGGCTGGTTGCAGGCGATCGTTCCGGGAGGAGAACTGCCGGCCGCATGGTTCCAGGCCATCAACCCCCTCTGCATTCTGCTCTTCGCTCCGATAGTGGCGAGCTTCTGGCAGAAGCTGGGGGACCGCGCGCCGAGTAGCCCCACCAAGATGGCCATCGGGCTGATCCTGCTGGGACTGGCGTATGGGGTCATGGTGGCGGGGTCCGCCCAGAGTGACCGGGGGATCCTCATCAGTGGCTGGTATCTGGTGATCTTCTACCTGATCTACAGCCTGGGCGAGCTCTGTTTTCTGCCGGTGGGCATCTCGTTCGTGAGCCAGACCGCGCCGGCCCGGCTAGGCTCGATGGTGATGGGTATCTGGCTCACCGCCAACTTCGTCGCCAACTTGGCCGGCGGTTACCTGGCCGGCATGATGGAGCGGATCGAGCGGGGAGAGTTGTTTCGCGTGTTCGGTGGCGATGCCGACTTCTTCCTGATCTTCGTGCTCTTGGGCGTGAGCGCCGGCGTGCTGCTGTGGCTGCTGGTGCCCTACTTGAACCGGCTCATGCACGCCGGGAAGTCCGCCTCCGCGTAATACCACGTCGGAGCCTACTCCGTGGGAACGGCACTCGGCTCGATCCGCCGCAGGGCTCGTTTGGCCGAAGCCGCAATCTCGTCGTTGATCTCTTCCGCCAGCATCTGCTGAAGCTTGGGCACCGCCGCCTTGGCTCCCGGTCCGATCTCACCCAGGGCGACGGTGACCGGGAATCGGACCGATGGGTCCGGGTCATCCAGCGCCACGATGAGTGCGGGGACCGCGCTCACGGCCGCAGGGCCCAAACCGGCGATCTCGTACGCCGCTGCGTTGCGGGTCTGGGGAGCCTGAGCCTTGAGATCGGCAATCCACGCTCGAAGCGGCCGTCCCGAGGAGACCGGCTCTTTGCCCTTTGCCGGCGATTGTGAAAGACCACTCGTGGTGAGCACCAACATGAGCACTGTTACCACGCCTAGCATCCGTTTGACCATGACCAGCTCCCTCACCGGTATTCGACTAAACGACTGATTGCAATATAGACCGGTCGGGCCGTACCACGATCAGCGAAGCGAGGCGTACAGGTCATCGAACGCCGCGGCCCCACGCTCGAGCCGGGTATGGTCATCGGGGTACGCCCGGGTCAGTCCCCGCACCAGGGCCGCAATCCCCGGCACCTCCTCCCGGCCGAACTTTTCATCCTTGCAATCGATGTCGTGGACGATTTCACCGATGGCGCGCAGAGCCCGGTCCCGGAGACCCGCTCGATCGAGCAGCGTCTCGAAGGTGCAACGGTCGCCCACATGGGTATACTCGGCCTCGAACATGTCGAAGCGTACTTCGCCGGCACGGGGTTGATAGGTCTTGGCATCGGTAAACTTGAACCGCGCCTTCGGGTCTATGAAGCGGCGGATCAGCCAGGCACTGGCGATCCGGTCGACGTGGACGTCGCGGCGGGTAACCCAGGTCTTCCCCCGCATGGCATCTCCTCCTGGTTGGATCGATCCATGGCCGCGGGCGCTCGCCTTTCGTAGCCGGGTCTCCACGGCGTTGAGCGCGCGCTCGGCCCCACGACGGGCCGGTGCGCCGAAAAAGTCCACGGCGCCGATCTCGTCCAGCCGGTGGCGGAGCTGGGTCAGCTCAGACTCGAGGTGGGACCGACGCTCGGGCTCCTCGGCCGGAATGTCGGCCTTGGCGTCGAGTGCCTGCGCGGCCGCCGCCACCGCGGCGTACTCCGCCTCCCGCTCGGCCACGAAGAGCGCCACTACCTCGGATGGGGTGATTCCCTCGATCAGCTGGCCCTCGCAGATAGTGGCATCGCCCCCCTCGGCGACGATCTCGCGGAGGAGCCAGCGAAAGTCCTCTATCGTGTCCTCCCGGGAGGGCAGTACGTAGACCGAGTTCTTGAGCGCCACCGCACCCATGCGCTGCAGGCGGCGGCGAACCTTGACCCGGAAGTAGTCGGGCTTGGGCGGGATCTGATGGATCAGCAGAAGCCACCGGCCGTGTGCGGCCTCGGCGCGTTTCCTCTTGACAGTCACAGCTGAATCATTCATATACCAATTGTATCATACAGTGAGCAGGCGGGCTAGAGCCTCGCTCTGCTCGGATGAGGAGCGAGGCCGCCTGGGAGGGCAGACAAATTGCTTTGGGTCACGCGCTCGCGCATCCGGGTCAATCGAGCAGCCACCGGCTGGTTGATCCGCCGATTCATCGACCCGGACGCCATGTTCCGGTTCGTAGACCCGGACCAGGTCGCCTCGGTTCAGCGGGATCACTGCGCCACCGGCTTCGACGCGCCGGGTGCACGTTACCCCCACAAGGACGGCCTGGGCCGCTGCTCCTTCGAGGCGCTGGTCGAGGAGCACCAGCCTTGGGATCCAGCGCTGCGCCGGCTGGCCCTGATCGTCCACTGCGCCGACTTTCCCGATCAGCTCCGCACTCTCGGGAGGAGAGCAGCCGGATCCATCGGTACCCTGGACCGGGTCTCGCTCGCCGAGGATCAGGATCAGGGGGCGACTGCGTCACTCGAAGCGGTTGGGCTCAGGGCCATCTCGTATGGCTTCCCCCTGGTAGCGGCGGATGATCTCGAGACCCTGGAGCGGAGCGCGTTCCTCTACGATTCACTCTACGCCGCGCTCCAGGACCGGCAGGTCCGATGAAGTTACCGCGTTGGCTCACGCGCACTGTGGGAGGATCAGGGTCGCGTCAGGTATCCGCCGCGCATGCGGTCGAGGGATACGTCGCCCTGAGCCGGATTCCTGGTTTCAGCGCCACGCTGGACCATCGATTGGCCCGGCTCGCGGGGGCGTTCGCGGCCCAGCTGGGTGGGTGCCGCTGGTGCATCGAGCTGTCGGCTCATGAGGCGAGACTCGCCGGCATATCCCCCGAGCTGCTGGATCACCTTGGCGCCTACGCCAAAAGCGCTGAGCTGGATTCGCGGGAGCGCGCCGCCCTGGCTGTGGTGGAGGCGGTCGGCTGCCGGCGCATGAGGGAGTGCGGCGATCAGGTGCTTCAGCGAGCGCGGCAGTACCTTACCGAGCACGAGCTGGCCGAGCTCACCGCCATTGCCGCGGAGCGCCACTGCGTAGACTCGTTCACCCTCAGCCAAGCCTGATCATGTCGCCCCGGAGCACACTCGTCCTCACCGTTCTGCTATTCGCCCTGTGGCCCATACGAGCCCGGGCCCAAAGTGCGGCCCCGACCCCACCGGCCGCCATCGGCTCCACCTACCGTGCGGCGGCCGACAGTCTCATCCGTGCGGCCACGCGTGACAGTGCCGCCTACATCCGGTTGGGAAATCTGGTGGACGGCTTTGGCCACCGGTTCAGCGGCTCGGCCAGCCTGGAAGCCGCCATCGACTGGATCCTGGCTCAGATGAAACGGGACGGCCTGGAGAATGTGCGGGGCGAGCGGGTGATGGTGCCGCACTGGGTTCGGGGAATGGAGTCGGCGGAGCTGGTGCAGCCCCGGCGAGCTCCGCTCCGCATGCTGGGTCTGGGCGGAAGCGTCGGCACTCCGGTGCGCGGGATCACGGCTAGGGTGATCGTGGCCACCAGCTTCGACGATCTCACTCAGCGCGCCGCCGAGGCGAAGGGAAAGATCGTGCTCTGGGACGTGCCTTTCACCACCTACCGGGAGACGGTGCGCTACCGGGTACTGGGCCCGTCGGCCGCGGCCAAAGCGGGAGCGGTCGCGAGCCTGGTGCGGAGCATCGCGTCGTTCTCGATCCGGAGCCCCCACACCGGCATGATGAAATACGACTCGACCGTAGCCGCCCGAATCCCCGCGGCGGCGATCAGCGTGGAGGACGCCGAGATGATCCATCGGTTCATCGACCGCGGCCGGCGCGTCGTGGTGACCCTCCGCATGGGAGCCCGAACCTTGCCTGACGCGCGCTCGCGCAATGTTGTGGCCGAGATCGTCGGCCGCGAGCGGCCCGACCAGGTGGTGGTGCTGGGTGGGCACATCGATTCCTGGGACGTGGGCCAGGGGGCGATGGATGACGGTGGCGGTGCGGTCTCCGCGTGGGAAGCGGTGCGTCTCATGAAGGTGCTGGGACTCAGACCTCGCCGCACAGTGCGAGTGGTGCTCTGGACCAATGAGGAGAACGGCGGCAAAGGCGCGCTGGCCTACCGCGACGCGCATGCCGACAGTCTGAGCCAGCACGTGCTGGCCATAGAGTCGGACAACGGCGTGTTCGCGCCTAACGGCTTCCGCTTCAGCGGACCGGCTGCGGGCTTGGCGCAGCTGCAGCAGGTCGGCGCTCTGCTCCAGCCGATCGGCGCGGGAGCCGTGATGCCGGAGCCGGATTCGCCCGAAGCCGACATCACTCCGCTGGTCGAGCGCGGGGTGCCCGGTCTCGGTCTCGACGTGGACCGCACCCGGTACTTCTGGTATCACCACAGTGATGGCGACACGCTGGACAAGCTCGATCCGGCCGAGATGGCGAAGTGCGTTGCGGCGATGGCGGTGGTGGCATACGTCGTGGCAGATATGCCCGAGATGGTCGCCCGCGGGCCGTGAGGTCCCGCCTCGGGACCTCTCTCGCTCTCGACCGCAATACCAGCGCTGTCGCCGGGGCGATGTTCCTGATGGCCCTCGGCGAGGAGCTTTGGAAGCGGTTCATCCCCAAATACCTCGAGGCGGCCGGCGCGCCACTCGCCGCGATCGGCGCGTATGGCAGCGTGCGCGACTTCCTCGATGGGGTAGTGCAGTATCCCGGCGGGTGGGTGGCCGACCGCTATGGCCGCCGGACCGGACTCCAGATCTTCATCGGCCTCGCGATCTCGGGATATCTCCTGCTCTGGCTCGCAGGCTCCTGGCAAGGCGCGTTCACCGGCGTGGTGCTCACCATGGCCTGGTCGAGCATGGCGAGCCCGACGCTG
Source organism: Gemmatimonadales bacterium (assembly GCA_035695405.1). Taxonomy (GTDB): domain Bacteria; phylum Gemmatimonadota; class Gemmatimonadetes; order Gemmatimonadales; family GWC2-71-9; genus CAVVWJ01. Next base: position 4,635 of record DASSED010000230.1, on the reverse strand, counting down.
TTCGCCGTCATTGGCGACACCTTGCCGCCGGAGCGCCGCGCGATGGGATTCTCGGTGCAGTCCATCCTGCGCCGAATTCCGATCGCCATCGCGCCGGTACTCGGTGGACTCTTGATCGCGCGCTACGGAATCGGTCGAGGCGTGAGACTCAGTCTCGGGATCACGGTCGCCCTGGCCCTGCTCACCCTGGCGCTGGTCTCCCGGGTGCGACTGTCCCTCCCGGAATCGGCTCCGACCACCATCGCGGGAGTGTGGCGCGCGCTCCCGCCGGCGCTTCGAAAGCTGCTCCTGTCCGACATCCTGGTTCGCATCTGCGAGGCGCTGGTCGACGTCTTCCTGGTGATCTACGCGCTCGACGTCGTGGGGATCACCGCGCCGCAGTACGGCCTGCTGGTGGCCATCATGATGAGCACCTCGATCGTGGCCTACCTCCCGGCAGCCCGGTTGGCCGACCGAGTCGGCCGCAAGCCACTGGTGATCGCCACTTTCATCGCTTTTGCCGCGTTTCCGCTCGCAGTCATCTCGGCGCATTCCTTTGCCGGGTTGGTCGCGGCGTTCGTGGTGGGTGGACTCCGCGAATTGGGCGAGCCGGCACGCAAGGCGCTCATCGTGGACCTGGCGCAACCGAAGCTCAGAGCCCGGTCGATCGGTCTCTATTATCTGGTCCGGAGTGTCAGCATCGCCCCAGCCGCAGTGGCGGGCGGGCTGCTCTGGCAGGTGCGGCCGGCGCTGCCATTTCTCCTGGCCGGCGGATTCGGGCTACTCGGCGCCGGCGCGTTTGCGCTGAGGGTGGAGGAACCGGCCGGCTAGGGCTCAGAGCCTCAGAGCATCAGCAGGCCGAGTCGGACGGCGCTCGCCACCGCTTCGGCTCGAGTGGAGACGCCCAGCTTGGCAAAGACCGCCGTCACGTGAGTCTTGACCGTGTGCTCCGAGATGCGAAGTCGCGCGGCGATGGTCTTGTTGCCCAGCCCCTCGGCCAACAGCGTGAGGATCTCGATCTCACGCGGTGTGAGCGACTGAATCGGGGCGGTAGGAAACGCCGCGGCGATGGGAGGCCGGGCTCCATCCGCCGGTATCGCTTCCCGCACCACCAGACCGGCGGCGGCAGCCAGCACCGCGGCCACGATCTGATCGGCGGTGGCCGTGCGGGGGAGCGCCGCCCGAGCGCCGGCTCGGAGCACCCGTGAGGCCCAGCTGGTAGTCGGCTCATCGCCCAATACCACCAGCGTTGGTAGCCGAGCAGCGGTGTCTGGGTGGATCGGAAGCGGCCAGGAGAAGTTTTCGGCAGGCTCCAGGGCGAGCACCACCACGTCGGCTTCAATGGCGTCGATGACGGTGCCCCAATCGGCCGGCCGGCCTCCGCTCTCGAGCACGGTCAAGCTGGGGTGAGCCGACAGCAGTGTCGTCAAACCGGCCCGGACGGCGGGAGATGTCGCCACCACCACCACGCGAGTCACGCCGCCCTTTTCCCCCTCTGCTGCAGGAAGCGACATATCGCCGTCACCGGAATGGCGTAGGCCAATCCTCCCGCCACCAGGGTGTTGAGTCCGATCACCGCGCCGGCTGCGTTCGCCAGCGGGCCACCGGAGTTGCCCGGTGCCAGGCGGATGTCCGCCCGGATCCACTCTCGCTCTGACCGACTCTTGATCCGGTCGTACACCGCGCCCAAAGAGAGCACGTTGCTCATCCCGAACGGGTGCCCCAGCGCAAAGACCAGCTCGCCTGGACGGAGGCTCGCCGGCTCCCCCAGCACTGCGGGCGTCAACTCGCCGGTTGCGATCGTGAGGAGCGCGAGATCGCTCTCGGGGTCGCGCCGGAGCAGGCGCCCGGCAAAGCTCCGTCCGTCCGACAGCTCGATCGATAGCGACTCGCTCTGGGCCACGTGCGCGTTGCTGACGATGAGGCCGGCTTCGCTCCAGATCACGCCGGACCCGTCACCCACGCCATGGGTCTTCACCTTGACCGTGATCTGGCGGAGCTGATGGGCCAGTGCTCCCAAATCGGCCGTGAGTCCCGGTGCCGAGGGCAGCAATTCCGGCGCGATCATGACGCGTCGCTCCGGGGCGACGGACGCTCGCCGATCTCGATGCCGACCGTTCGGATCTCACCGGCGCGAATGATCGAAAGGTTGACGCGCCGGCCCACGCTGTCGGAGCCCAGATAGCGGAGCAGGTCCGAGGGATCGCTGACGTCGTGGCCTTCGATCCCGATGATGAGGTCGCCGAGCAGCAGTCCGGCTCGCTCGGCCGGACCTCCGGTCTCCAGATTCACGATCACGAGTCCGACGGCGCCGTTCAGCTCCAGCTTCTGCCGCATGGCTCGCGGCAGGCGCACCGGCTGCATGGCCACACCGAGGTAGCCCCGTGCCACCCGTCCGCGCTGGAGCAGTTCGTCGGTGACGCGCTGGACCGTAGACTGGGGCAGCGCGAGCGCCATGGCCCGAGCCAGTCCCGAGGTGTTGAGGCCCAGTACCCGCCCGCCGGCCTCCACCAGCGCGCCGCCGGAGAATCCATCGTAGATCGACAGGTCGAGCCGGATGAATCGGTCGATGCGGCCGCCATGCCAGGTGCGCCACTCACCGCCGACCGCGCTCACGATGCCGAGGGTGGCAGTCACTTCGGGTCCGGGCCGGCCGACCGCCAGCACCAGTCGTCCCACCTGGAGATGGTCCGGGTCGGCCCGGTCGGCGGCGGCCAGTTTGGCATCGGTTCGGAGCACCGCGATGTCGGTGGCAGGGTCGCGGCCGGCCAGGGTGGCCGGCGCACTGGACCCGTCCGGCAACGTCAGCCCGATCTCCTCATCCCGCGACACGGTATGGTTCGCGGTTACGATCACACCAGGCTGCCACACGATGCCCGAGGACGGGATGCGCCGGCGGGCGTGAATCGCTACGATCCAGGTACTCGCGCGCGCCACGGCATCGGCGAGATCGTTCGAGAGGCTGGTCAGGGTTCCAGTGCTTGCTGCGGGTGGATTCATGCTCATCTCCATTGGTTCGGAGCCGACTCGGGCCGGCTCGGCTCCTGCATGATGGAGACTCTCGCCCATCGGCGGCATCGGCCGAATGGGCGACCGAAGGGTCGGATATTTGTCCGTTTCGGCCGAAACCGGGCCACTGACGTATCCGTAGATTGAAGCAGTGATGCTGATTGCCCTTCTTCTGTCGCTGGTGTCGGATCCGTCTCCCAACCCCACCCGGATTTATAATGGCCGCGCGGGGCAGCTCGACGTGCGGGTTCCCCGGCTGGAAGCCGAGCTGCTGGTGGATGGGATCATGAACGACTCGGCCTGGGCCGAGGCGGCGGTGCTCACCGGGTTCTCGCAGTTCTCGCCCACCGACGGCGTGGCCGCGGCGGATTCGACCGAAGTTCTCATCTGGTACTCTCCCATCGCGATTCATTTCGGCATCCGGGCGTTCGAGGCCCACGGCGCGGTGCACGCGACCCTGGCCGACCGCGACAAGATATCGGCCGACGACAACGTGCAGTTGCTGCTCAGCACCTTCAACGATGGCCGGCAAGCGACAGTCCTCGCGGTCAATCCCTTCGGGGTGCAGTCCGACGGTGCCTTGGTGGAGACCGGATCGACCAGCGGCAACGGCTTCAACAACGCGGTGGTCAAGCGCGAGGTACCGGACCTGAGCCCCGACTTCGTGTACGAGTCGAAGGGCCGGCTCACGTCCTATGGCTACGAGGTAGAGATCCGGGTTCCCTTCAAGAGCATCCGTTTCCAGCCCAAGCGGGAGCAGGTCTGGGGTATCAACATCGTGCGTCTGGTGCAGCACTCGGGACGGGAGGACTCCTGGACTCCGGCCAGGAGAGCGAGTGCCTCGTTCCTGGCGCAGTCGGGCCGGCTGGTGGGATTGACCGATCTTCGGCGTGGAGTTGTGCTCGACCTTACCCCGTCGCTCACCTCGAGAACCACCGGAGCGCCGGGCTCGTCCGGGTGGGAATATGATGGGGGCGGCCCGGAGCTGGGCGGCACGGTGCGCTGGGGTGTGACCAACAACCTCACCCTCAACGGCACTGCCAACCCCGACTTCTCCCAGGTGGAGTCGGATGCGCAGCAGCTGGTGTTCGATCCCCGGAACGAGGCATCGTTTCAGGAGAAGCGGCCCTTCTTCCTCGATGGCATCGAGCAGTTCACCACCCCCAACTCGCTGATCTACACCCGCCGGATCGTGCAGCCGGTGGCCGCCGCCAAGCTCACCGGCAAGGCGCTGGGCACCGACGTGGCTCTCCTGAGCGCGGTGGACGACCCCTCCGTCTCCCCCACGGGCGATCATCCGGTCTACAACCTGCTTCGAGTCCAGCGGGATATCGGCGCCCAATCCCGCGTGGGAGTGGTGTACACCGACAAGATCGATGGGAGCAATTACAACCGGGTGGCCGGCGCGGATTCCCGTCTGGTATTCGGCGGAGTGTACAGCGCCCAGCTGCAGCTGGCCGGCAGCCGCACTCGCACCGGCGGCATTACCCAGACGGCGCCATTATGGGCCGCGAGAGTTGCGCGAAACGGGAGAACCTTCGGGGCCCGCTACTCCATTACCGGTATCGATGAAGAGTTCCGGGCCCAGAGCGGTTTCATAGCACGGCCCGGAGTTGTGCGTGCCAATTTCGATCACAGCCTGACGCT
>DASSED010000229.1:0-3936 GCA_035695405.1 Gemmatimonadales bacterium | reverse complement strand
CGCAAGGAAGCCACCCACGAGCGCATCGTGGAGACCGCCGCCCGCGCCATCCGGCGCAGCGGCTACAGTGGCACCGGGGTGGCTGAGATCATGAAGGAGGCCGGCCTAACTCACGGCGGCTTCTACGCCCATTTCGATTCCCGCGAGGGAATGCTGGCTGAGGCCGCCGACCGGGCCGGCGCCGACACAGTGGCTTTCCTCACGCGGGTCGCGGCTGCGGCACCGCCCAAGCAGGAGCTTGATGCCATGCTCCGTGCCTATCTCTCGAAGGAACACGTGGGAGGCGCAGAGACCGGGTGCGCTGTCGCTGCGCTCGGCTCGGAGATGCCACGCCAGTCGGCCAAGGTGCGCCGGGCCGCCACCCGGCGCATCAAGGAGATGATCGATCTGGTCGCCCGCCAGTCGCCTGACTGGGGGCAGCCAGGGGCGCACGAGCGCGCACTCGTTACCGTAGCCACCGCGCTCGGGGCGCTGGTCCTGGCCCGCGCCGTGGATGACGCCAAGCTCTCCAATGCGGTGCGCCAGGCCGCTCTGAGCCACCTCACCCCAACAGGCTGATACCCCATGCACCCCTGGCTGGTTTGTGTTTGTCTAGGAATATGATGATCATCATAATACGGACACGGTAGCTGACCTCAACGGAAAGTGAGCACGGTATGTCAGGCACTCAAAAGGAGCAGACTCGGCCGGTGGCAATCGTGACGGGCGCATCGGGAGGGATCGGCGAGGCGACCGCGCGGGCGCTTCACGAGGCCGGCTATCGGGTGTTCGGCACCTCGCGCCGGGCGCCGGCGACGACATCGCCGGGTATCGAATACCTGGTGTGCGATGTGACCAGCGACGAGTCGGTAAAGGCCGCGGTCGGTGAAGTGCTGTCCAAGGCCGGCCGCGTCGATCTCCTAGTCAACAACGCCGGGGTGGGATTGGTTGCCGGCGCGGAGGAGTCGTCGCTAGAACAGGCGAAGTCCCTCTTCGATGTCAACCTGTTCGGCTTGATCCGCATGACCAAGGCGGTCCTTCCCACCATGCGGAAGCAGCGGGCGGGACGGATCGTCAACCTCAGCTCGGTCATGGGCCTGATCCCGGCGCCGTTCATGGCGCTGTACGCAGCCAGCAAGCACGCGGTGGAAGGCTATTCCGAGTCGCTGGACCATGAGATCAGGGGTTCGGGTGTTCGAGTTGTGCTGGTCGAGCCCGCCTACACCCGCACTTCCTTCGAGGGGAATGTCTACCACGCGGACCAGCAGCTCGACGTGTATCGATCGGCACGCGCTAACGCGGAGGGAGTCCTGCGGGATGGGATGAAGACCGCCGACACCCCGGAGCTGGTTGCGAGGGCTGTAGTGAACGCTTCCACCGAGGCCAACCCGCGCCGCCGCTACACCGCAGGACGGGCCGCGCGCCAGATCAGCCTGCTTCGGCGCTTCGTTCCCGCGTCTGCGTTCGACAAGAGTCTGCGGAAACAGATGCGCTTGCCCGCATAGGTCGAACCTATTCACGATTAGTCCTGAGGAGGGCACCAATGTTCACCAGAATCCAGAGTCGTGCACTTGTGGTGCTGAGCCTGGGGCTCGTACCCATCGGAAACTCGCTAAACGGTCAGAGTGTGACTCGGACCAGTGAGCCGAGTCAGGATAATAAGATCGAGCTGTCCTATCACGTGAAGGCCATCAAGCGGGACAGCGCGGGACAGTACACGCTGTCGGGTAGGGTGAATGGCGAGCTGCGGGGCCGGGCAACCCTCGTGTTCGGCTTTGACGAGGGGTCGTCCGGGCAAGCCGGCAAGGCACTGATTCATTCATCCTGGGTAGTCAAAGCGGAGCCAGCTTCAGAATCCTTCAAAGCAAAATTGACTGGAACCGTCGAGGTGGCCTCGGGTCAGACCCACCTGGTCGGCAAGATCACCGAAGGCGCCAACAAGGGGCGTCGGGTCGAGACCACCAGCCGGGTGCTCGACTTCGGACCCTACGGCTCGCTCAGTGACATCGACGGCAACATGATTATTGATGGGAAGTAAGGGGGAAGACCACCGCGCGAGTACGTTGCCTCAGACGGCCACAAGGACAACTGACGCGGCGGTGTCCCTCCTCCGGCGCGATATTCGTGCCCCTGCCGCCCACGTAGCCGAACCAGATCGGCCTTAGGGCCGGACCATGCTGACGTATGGTCGTCAAACGCTACAGACCGCTCACAGGAATGGCGGGATAGACTGCGGTGGTTGAAGTTACTGCATGATGAGCAGCGAGTAACGTTGGTCCATTTGATAGTTAGCCAGGCGATCTGTGGAACCTGATCGACGTGCGGTTGAAGTTGTTTTAGGGTTCGAGCGTCCTCCATGGGCGCAGCGGAAGTTCTCGTTTGGCCATCCGCCGTGGATGCTCGCCGACTTCATCGAACGACTTCGCGGCGTCATACCTCGGCTGGACGCCCTTCTCGTGGGATTGGATGACGACCGTGCGCATCGTCAGCTCGAGGGGAAGTGGTCGATTGCCCAGAACATCGGGCACCTCTCCGACGTGGAGGAACTCTGGCAGGAGAGACTTGAAGACTTGAGGGAAGGAAAGAAGACGTACTCTCCGGCCGTCGGCGCTCGCTTCCAGGAGTTGGCCAAAAGGCATCAAGACCGTCCAGTCTTGGAGACCATGAAGGAACTCAGGAGTCGGCGGTCACGCCTCATTGATGCGCTGGCACAGGCTTCACCCGAACTTCAGCGCGCTGCAGCCTTTCATGAACGCCTTCAGGTGCCGATGCGTCTTGTCGATTGCGCGCAGTTCTACGCCGAACACGATGACCATCACCTCATCCGGATTCGAAGGCTGAGGTCCATGCTTGGTCTAGACGCTGGCTGACATGCGCATGAACTTGACGAACCGGCCACCGGTTGTCGTTCGCTGATGGTTCCGGCAGGTCGGTTCGCAAGTTATGCCCGGGCGTTGATACGATGGGCGCGGTCTGCAGAACTGGGGATGGGCGTGAGGTGACCCCGGTCGAGTGCTTCCCAGCAGCAGTTAATCCTTAGAGTGTGCGCAGACGCCGCGTAGGCCCCACGGATTTACGGGGCTGCTGCCCCTAGCGCGAGGGAACAGGCAAGAGCATGGCAGCTAGCGGGCCTCCCCTCTCTATCACGCAGGGCCAGAGCAATTCGTGATATGTCTCGGCTGCGTGCGTCCCGCCCTGCGCAAAGCCTCTCGGTTTGAGAGTGTGACAAACTCTGACATTTGAGTGAGTAAAGTACGGCAAAGACCAACATGAAACCCAACAGACCCTAGCATCGGGTGACACGAACTCGCAGAAATGGTGGCAAGTTGCTGGAGTTTGGGGTTACTACGGCCCCTCTGGATCAGGAGAGTCCTGGTTCGAGCCCAGGAGGGGCAACTGAAAGCGCCGCATCGGATTTTCCGGTCGCGGCGCTTTCCCACGAATGAGCGCGAAGGTCTGCTCAGCGGCGCTATTCCTTCAATTTCTCCTTAGCGCTCGGCTCCTCTCCGGGCTTATAGCGCGGCTTGGGCTGCGGCAGCAGGAAGAAGGCGACGCACAGCAGCGTGATCGCCACGCCGACGCGCGGCGCCCCGATCACGACCGGAACTGCGGCGATCTGGATCAGCGTCGCGATGCCGTAGCGGCGCGTCATCTGCTGGAGGAAATCGGGCGCGAGCCGTTCGTCCATAACCCGACGGCCCGGCATTCCGTAGAACCACTTCGCCATCCAGGTGCAGGCGGTCAGGGTGAGGCCCGCAACCAAGGTCACCGACGCGACGGGCTCGAAGCGCGTGCCGAGGTGGAAGCACCAGACGCGGATCGGATAGGGGATGACGACGATGGCCAGCAGGAACAGGAGGTTGATCGCGCCGAACCAGTGATCGCTCTTGTCATAGATGCGGCCCGAATAATGGTGCTGCAGCCAGTAGGCGCCGATCACGACGTAGCACAGAACCA
>DASSED010000228.1:0-2593 GCA_035695405.1 Gemmatimonadales bacterium | reverse complement strand
GATCGAGGATTCGCATCAGTCGCCGCACCCCGGCCTCGTCGTCGGGTGACAGCTCCACCGCCTTCCGAGCCCAGGGCGCGGCCGCGATCAGATCTCCGGTCTGTTCGGCCAGACCGACAAGCGACCAGGCAGCCGCAGCCGCAAGCCGCCTGAGACGCTGACGTTCATGCTCCAGCCAGCGGTCGAACTCGGCTGAGGTCTCCGGCAGGTGAACCCCGGCGAGCAGGTCGCCCCGATAGAGCTCGACCGCACGCTTCCAGTCGGCCGACTGGCAGGCCTGTTCGAACGCAGTGACGTCGCACCAGAGCGCCTCCCGGTTCACCCCAACCTCTTCTTCCCCGCGGCTGACTAGTACTCCGGCCCCCAGCTCTCCCCTGAGAAAACGCAGCGCCTGCCGCAATGCTCCCCGGGCGTGTTCCTGGTCGAGCTCCGGCCAGAAGAGCGTGACCAGCGTGTCGCGGCGGCGGAAACGATGCGTGTTGGAGAGGGCGAGGTAGACCAGGAGTCCGAAGCGCTTGGGCTGCACCAGAACGGCATGCAGCTCGCCGCGCCCGCCGGAATCCACGAGGTCGGAACCGCCGAGAGCTCGAAGCTGAATCACGATTGGATCACGCTCAGGTCAGCCGGGGGTCCTACAGTGGGCCGTACCTGCCGTTACGAATGTAACCCGCAGGTACGCAACCGCCATTCCGACCGCCTGGAGGATTTTATGCGCATTGCACCGACAGTTTCGTTGTTCCCCGTTCTTGGTCTCCTCGTAGGGGGCTGCTCGAACGACAGCTCGGCCCCAACGTCGCTCCCACCCTCCAGCTCAGGCATCGCGGCAGAGTCATGGGGTCCCGAAACCCCGAACTTCAACCTGGAAGCGGTCCTCCGGGGCGACGGCTTCGGCCTGGTCAAGTTCCGGCAACCCAACGATGACGCGGCGATCGTCTATCTGGACACGTGGGTGCGGGGCCTGGCCCCGAATACCGCCTATCAGCTCCAACGCGCGGTGGATCCGGTAGTCGATGACGACTGCACCAGCACGGCTTGGCTGACGCTTGGTAGAGGGCTGGACCCGCAGAGCATCACCACGGACGCCACCGGTACGGGCCGGGAGCAGCTCTTCCGCAACCTTGCGGCCTTCCCCCCGGGGACCGAGTTCGACATCCATTTTCGGGTGGTGAACGCAAGCACTCAAGCCGTGGTCCTGGAGAGCGAGTGCTATCAATTTCGCATCAGCCTTTGAGGTCTTCTGGAAGGCGGTGTCGTTCCCCAGGGCCGCCTTCCCGCCATCTTGAGAGGGGTCCGGACGACAGGTAAGTTGGACGACTCTGGCCCAACCTCGAGCGGTGTCCGACCCTCTTACCTCCCTGCAACGCGCGCTGAGCGACCGCTATGCCATCGAGCGGGAGCTCGGCCGTGGGGGTATGGCGACAGTCTTCCTTGCCCAGGACCTGAAGCACCGCCGCCCAGTCGCCGTGAAGGTGCTGCGGCCGGACGTCGGCAGGGCGCTTGGCTCCGATCGGTTTCTCAAGGAGATCGATCTCGCCTCTCGTCTCCAACATCCTCACATTCTGGGACTCCTCGACTCAGGTGCCGCAGCCGACCTTCTGTATTACGTGATGCCGTTCGTGGAAGGCGAGTCGTTGCGCCAGTGGCTCGAGCGTGAAAAGCAGCTGCCGCTGGATCAGGCGCTCGTCATAGCGAAGCAGGTGGCTGATGCCCTGGATTACGCCCATCGCCATGGCGTGGTACATCGCGACATCAAGCCCGAAAATATCCTGCTCTCCGAGGGTCATGCGCTGGTTGCCGATTTCGGCATTGCCAAGGCACTGGAAACCGCGGGTGGTGAGAGGTTGACGGAGACGGGCATGGCGCTGGGAACACCTTACTACATGAGTCCCGAGCAGGCGACGGCAAGCAGGTCGCTCGACGGGCGCAGCGACATCTATGCCTTGGGCTGTGTCATCTATGAGATGCTGGCGGGAACGCCACCCTTCACTGGACCTTCCGGTCAGGCCATTCTGGCACGCCACTCCGTGGATCCGGTACCCAGTCTCCGGACTGTGCGAAGTACGGTTTCTCCCGGTGTCGAGTGGGCGGTCACCAAGGCCATGGCGAAGGTCCCAGCCGACCGCTTCGCGACTGCAGCGGAGCTCGCCAAGGCCCTAGCGGATTCAGAGCGAGCTCCCTGGGGTTCGAATCGAGGACTCCGACTGCGACGCATGGGTTGGGTGGGTGCCGTCCTGGCGGCGATGTTGCTCACCGTCGGCGCGGTGCTGGGGATCCGAAATCACAGCCGGGCTGCCTTTGCCTCCGGCCGCTTGCACCAGATCCGCTCGCTCGCCGTGCTGCCACTGGAGAACCTCTCGGGTGATTCGAGTCAGGTCTTCTTTGCCGACGGTATGACGGATCAACTGATTACCGATCTGGCCCAGATCGGCGCTCTGCGGCTGATCTCTCGAAGCTCAGTGATGCGCTACCGTGGAGAAGGCAAGAGTGCGACCGAGGTTGCTGCGGAGCTGCAGGTGGACGCCATAGTCGGCGGTTCGGTGCAGCGAGTCGGTAATAAAGTACGGATCACGGCGAACCTGATTCCCCGGCAGAC
>DASSED010000227.1:0-3467 GCA_035695405.1 Gemmatimonadales bacterium | reverse complement strand
CAAGCGTTGCTGTCGACATGTGCGATCCTTTCCTCCAGTAGGCCTCATCCCTCGAATTAGATCCCTCGCTTCGCTCGGGATGAGGTGGCGGTTAAGTGTGACGATCTACCCTCTTGTCCGCGACCTCGAATTAGATCCCTCGCTTCGCTCGGGATGAGGTGACGGCGATTGCGTAACCCAGTACGCGCGACAACTGGCGACTCCCGACTCCCGACTCCCGACTCCCGACTCACCCCGCATACACCAACCCGTGCTTCCGGCACAGCTCCGGAATGCTCTCAGGCTGGAAGTAATGGCCGTAGCGGGCACCGAGCTCGGGGAGATTGGGCACCTGGGCGACGCTCACCGCCTGGGCCGCGATCATCTGCTCACCCAGCTCGTTGAAGAAGTGCTCGAAGCCGGCGGGCGAGATGATCTCCAACAACCGGCAGGTGGTGTCGCCCGCGTTCCAGAAGGTGTGCCACTGGTTTCGCGGCTTGAACACGAGGTCGCCCGGCTCGGCGAACACCACATCGTCCCCCAACCGCGCGCCCATACGGCCCTCGAGCACGTAGCTGTACTCGTCTTCCCGGGTGTGGATGTGCAGCGGGGCGACCAGGGTGCGGGGCGGGATGGGGTGCTCGACCAGGGAGAAGGTGCCGCCGGTCTCCTCGCCCCAGACCATGAAGCGGACGCCGACTGACTTGAAGTCCACGAACTTGCCGTCCTTGGGACCGATGACGCGGGGCCCGGTCGAGCCGTCGAAGCGGGACGGGGCGGACATGGCGGACTGCGTGGAGTCCGGCTGGGGGATCTGCATCGTAGCCATCGACTTACTCCTGATCGTCTGGATGTGAGTGGCGGCGTTGCTTGATTCAATGAACATTCGTGTTTACTGAACGCGGATAGGATACGAAGCCCGGGGATTCTTGTCAAGAGTTCAGTGAACAGGTATGTTTACTGACATGGCAACCAGACGATACCGGAAAAAGCCCCGGAAGTACCAGAAGAAGCGGCGGGCCGAGCAGGAGGCGGAGACCCGGCAGCGGATCGTGGAGGCGATGGTGGACCTGCACCGGGAGGTGGGTCCGGCGCGGACCACAATCAGCGCGATCGCGGAGCGGGCCGGGGTCGAGCGGCTGACGGTGTACCGCCACTTCCCCGATGAGCGGTCGATGTTCGAGGCCTGCACCACGCACTATGCCACTCAGGTGCCGCAGCCGGATCCCGCGGCGTGGGCCGGCATAGAAGCGCCGGCCGAGCGGCTCCGCGGGGCGCTACTCGAGTTCTACCGCTATTACCGGCAGGCGGAGGAGATGCTGGCGAACGCGACGCGCGACGTGCCGCAGCTCCCCGCACTGGCGGCCGTGCTCAGGCCGCGGATGGAGCTCGTAGAACGGATGCGTAAGGATCTAGTCGAGCGGTGGGATGTCGCGGGACCGGCGCGAGCACGGCTGGCGGCGGCGATCGGACACGCGCTCCGGTTCGACTCCTGGCGCTCGCTGGCGCGGACCGAGGGGCTGAACGACCGCGCCGCTGCGGACCTCATGGTCGACCTGGCGAGCTCGGCAGCGGCCTTCAACGCGCGAGGAGCGGCGTGAACTAGGGCTTTTCGCCTGATAGACGTCCAGCAAGCAATGATGTGGCGGCACTCTATCCCCAGTACGGCAAACAACCTACCGCGTAGGTCCTAGCTGGCACTTCGCTGGCACTTCGCTTGCTCTTCCCCGCTGATCCCTCATCAGGAACGCCGCTGGTCAGGGACAAAGTGTCCCAGCTCTCTGGAACGTTCACCCGCACCGGAGTCGTGTATGTCTCGTCGGCTTCTCCTGGCCGCCATGCTGTTCGCGGTAACGCTGGCCGGCTGCAACAAGGATCGCCCGGGACCCACTGACCCGAACTCGGGTGGCGGCCCAACCAATAGCGACCCGATCCCCAATGGAAACTGGCCCGATCCGGACGGCACCGTACCCACGGTCCAGCCGGTCGATTCCACGGTATACACACCCACGGACACCCTGAGCGTCAGCATCGGTGATACCACGACGCCCCTGCTGTTTCAAACGTCGGGGGCTGCCCGATACAACCTGGGTAGCTGCAGTGCAAAGGGAACCTGGACGGCTCCGAACGGGACCCTGTACGGGCCGCACAATCCCAACTGCTTGACCTACCGCACGAGTGGACAGGGTAGCAATGGCAAGGGGCACTGTGTGATGTCCTCGCAAGGCTATCCCGGTCTCTGGATAAACGCGGTGGGTCACGGAACCTCACCCTACTCACCCAAGTGTCTGGACCGAGGGACCCCGTCGACAACGCTGGCACTGACCTTCTCAGTGCAGGCGGAGCTGTTCCAGGCCACTGATGGATCGGGCGGGCGCATGCTGAATTTCACTTCCGGCGGGGTCATCCAGGCCCAACTGATCTATCACGGTTCGGCAGCCGACTCCACCACCGGTGCCGGGGTACTGCTCGGCACCGACAATAGCAGTTCAGCGCAAATCTGGTCGATCGGCTTCAGCCAACCGGCCCTCAACTATACCGGGGGAGCCGCCAATGGCGATCTCATCACCGCGCTGAGTACCACCGGCGTCGAGGTCATCGCCTGCAATACCGCGGTGGGCTGTTCAACGATCACGCTCAAGATCGGCGGATGAAGCCGGGCACCCGACGGACGCTCACGAGGGCGTCCCGGTTTCTGCGGGAGAGCTAACGAGTCGATGGGGGACGCCGGCCGCCATCGCTTCCTTGCCGGTGGCCGCTTCATACACGCGATGGCCAACCTCCGTCAGCGCTCGCTGCATGATCTGGCGCACTTCTGCTCTGTCTTCAATCAGAACAATCAGGGCCAATAGTCTGAGATCGCAGGGGAGTGGGGGATTACGAAGGCTGGGACGCTAGGTCTCCCCGTCCGGCTGGTCAATGCCTGAACTGACCATACAACCTCGAAGCAGGCCTCGCGCCACGAAATAGCCGATTAACCAACTGCCTACTGCGCTTGCACCAGGGTTGGAGCGCCGTCATCGGTGAACCGGGCGTAGCGCTTCTGGGCCGAGGCCATCAGCACCTGGAAGCCCGGAGTGGGCCGCAGGCTCTCGAGAAAGCGATCATGCCGGGTGAAGTAGACGTAGTCCACCCAGCCGCGGACGTTGACCGCATGCTCCAGCCAGCTCAACGCCTGCTCCGAGTCCCCGACCAGCGCGTACGCCGCGGCCATCAGGTAGGACCAGTACTCGTCCGATTCCGCCATCGCCCGCTCCGCCGCGTCCGGGCGCGACAGCACCGCTTCCCGATCGCCGGTCAAGCCGCGCCGCAAGCGGATCGCGACCGCGGCCAGGTGATCGTCCGAAGGCTGGCGCTCCAGCCACTCGAACTGGCTCGCCGCCTCGTCGCCCTGGCCCGCAGCCACCAGCGCCACCGCGTCGCACACCCGGCAGATGGTGCTCCGCGGATCCAGCTCGACCGCCCGCCGGTGTGAGGGCAGCGCCCCA
>DASSED010000226.1:0-3092 GCA_035695405.1 Gemmatimonadales bacterium | reverse complement strand
CATGTCCGGCAAGTCGCTCGGCTTCCACACGGCGGACACGAAGTCCAATTTCGAGAAGATGCAGGAGCGGATCAAGGACGAGATGCAGAAGGTCTTCAACCCTGAGTTCCTGAACCGGCTGGACGACGTCATCGTCTTCCACCCGCTGTCCAAGGAGCATATCGGCCAGATCGTCACCATCCTCCTCAAAGAGGTGCAGCGGCGGCTGGGGGACGAGGTCAGGCTCACCCAGGGCGCGCTCGACTTCCTGGTGGAGAAGGGGTACGACGAGAGCTACGGCGCGCGGCCGCTCAAGCGGGCGATCCAGAAGTTCGTGGAGGATCCGCTGAGCGAGAAGATCCTGATGGGCGAGTTCGGCCGTGGCGACGAGATTGAAGTGGACGTCGCCCCCGACCGCGACCGCCTGGTGTTCAAGGCCCTGACCAGTACCCAGGCCTGACCCGCCCGCGCCGGCCCCGTCCGGGGCCGGCGCACCTACCCTTCGCCCAGTGCTGATGCAGCGTTTCGGCCCGATCATCGCCGCCGTCGCCCTCCTGCTGACAGGGCCGGCGGCGCTTCGCGCTCAGGAGGCCGCCACCCCGATTGTGGACAGCATTCAGGTCGAGGGGAACGCCCGGCTCACCGCGAGTCAGATCGTCGGCACGGCGGGGCTCGTGGCCCACCAGCCGGTCAACTACCGCGACATCCAGCGCGCCATCGGCAATCTCTTCAAGACCGGCCAGTTCGACGACGTGCTGGTCGAGCAGCGCACCGCCGGCGACCGCCTGATCCTGGTGCTCAAGGTGAAAGAGCGTCCGGTGCTGGAGCGCTGGGCGGTGCGCGGCGTCCAGCGGCTGGGTGAGGGCTCGGTGAAAAACCGGATCAAGCTGACCGAAGGGCGGCCGATCGACCGCAACGCGATCGAGCAGTCGCGGGCCTCGATCGATTCCCTCTACAAGAACGCCGGCTACTACGCCGCCGAGATCAAGACCCTGGAGCTGCCCCAGCAGAACGGAAAGATCCGGGTCGTGTTCGACGTGAACGAAGGCGAGCGGGTCGCGATCAGCCAGGTGATGGTCCAGGGCAACCGGCACTTCAGGGACAAGACGGTCGTTGGCCAGATGGCCACCAAGCCCGAAGGGTTCTGGTGGTTCCAGAAAGGCGAGTACGACGAAGACAAGCTGCAGCAGGACGAGCGGGAGCGGCTGCCCCGCTGGTACGCCGACCGGGGCTACGTGGACTTCCAGGTCACCAAAGACAGCTTGGAAGCCGACAGCGCCGGCGGCAAGGCCACCCTCCATCTGACGGTGGACGAAGGCCAGTCGTACCAGGTGGGCACCTTCGACATGGAGGGGAACCGGCGCTTCTCCCGCGAGGAGCTGCTGGCCTTTTATCCCTTCGCGCCGCTCACGCCGACCGGGACGCCCGCAGGCCCCAAGCGGCCGTTCAACCAGACCGCATGGGACGGCGCCACCGAGAAGGTGCAGAATCTCTACGCCAACAACGGCTACATCTACGCCCAGGTGGTGCCGGAGGAGGTCCGGCGCACCGGACCCGGCGGGTCTCCGGTGGTCGACCTGCGCTGGACCATCCGGGAAGGCTCCCCGGCCACCATCAACAAGATCGAGATCGTGGGGAACGACGTCACCCACGAACGGGTGATCCGCGAAGCGATCGTCATGCTGCCGGGCGATCTCTTCAGCCGCGACCGGCTGATCCGCTCCTACCAGAATGTGTCCAACCTCGGGTTCTTCCAGCAGCCACTTCCGTCCCCCGACGTGAAGCCGGCCGCGAACGGGGTCGACGTGGACGTGGTGTTCCGGGTGGAGGAGAAGCGGACCGGCAACATCAACTTCGGCGCGTCGTTAGGGCAGGGGACCGGCGTGGGCGGCTTCCTTGGTCTGGAGGAGCCCAACCTGTTCGGCAAGGGCAAGCGCGGCAAGCTCCAGTGGCAGTTCGGGAAGAACATCAACGATTTCACCCTGAGCTACACCGATCCCAGCATCAAGGAGAGCCGGATCTCCGGGACGGTGTCGCTGTTCGACTCGCGCGCGCGGTACACCGTGGGCGACCTGGGCCGGCGGAAGCAGACCGGTGGCTCGGTGCAGCTCGGCTTCCCCTTCATGGGGTCCCGATACACCCGGCTCTTCACCTCGTATTCCTACCAGCGGGTCCGCTACACCGAGGGCTCGGCCGACCTGCGCGCCCGCTTCAGCTGCGAGAGCTGTACTCGCTCCACCATCGGCAGCAGCATCCTCCGGGACACCCGATTCGGGCTGCCCTTCGCCACCGGCGGGTCGCTGACCCAGGTGAGCGGGGAGCTCAACGGCGGGATCCTGGGAGGGACCGGCGACTATCAGAAGGTGGACCTGGAAGGCCGCTGGTACGCGCCGCTCGGATCGCTGGGCGGGCAGGGGAGCGAGTTCGGGAGCGGGGTGCAGTTCGTGCTTGGGATCACCGCCAAGTCCGGGTTCATCTTCGGCGACGCGGGGCCGTTCTTCACCGAGCTGTACACCTTAGGCGGGGTGCAATTCGGCATCCCGCTCCGCGGCTACGACGAATTTTCGATCACGCCGGACGGCTTCGATCCCCAGGCGAGCAGCAACCAGGCGAGTCCGGACGCCTTCGGAAAATCGTACGCGGCCTTCACCATCGAAACCGGGGCCCGGATCAGCCAGTCGTTGTATCTGGATGCCTTTTTCGACGCCGGTAACGTCTATCGGGAGGCCCGGCAGTGGAACCCGACCCGGCTCTTCCGCGGCGCTGGCTTCGGGGCAGCGGTGATCTCGCCGCTGGGGCCCATCGGGGTGGACCTGGGCTATGGCTTCGACCGGGTGGACGGCCAGGGCCGTCCCGATCCCGGTTGGCAGCTGCACTTCAAATTGGGGAACTTCTTCTAGTGCGCACCTTTCATCGGGAGCTGAGCATGAAGCTGTTAGTCGTGGGAGCCTGTCTCGTGACCTTGACCGTGCTGGGCGCGTCTCCGGCGGCCGCCCAGCAGCAAGCTGGCGTTAAGCTCGCGTACGTGAACTCCCAGGCCATCCTCAAGCAGACCCCAGGGTACGCTCAAGCGGAGTCCACCTTCGCCAAGGAGCTGGAGACCTACCGGGGCG
>DASSED010000225.1:0-3143 GCA_035695405.1 Gemmatimonadales bacterium | reverse complement strand
GCAGGCTCGAAGTAGATCCGGTGACCTCGCGCCCGCAAACTCATGCCCAGCTCATCTCCTTGCGAGACCATCCGGCTCAGCCGATCGCCAAACTCCAGCAGCACCTCTCGCTTGGTCGCCGTGTTGTACGGGGGCAAGCAATCGATCTCGCCCGCTGGTAGGCCGTCTACCCAGCGTCCATAGTCCCGCAGGAAGGCAGCCCAGCTCAGCGCCCCGTTAGGATTCGCGTTGCCGAAGGCCGGCACTACCACGGCCCAGGGCTGGGCATGCGCCTTAATCAGGGCTTCCGCCCAGCCGCGTCGCGGATAGCTGTGGGTTTCTCCAATTACGACCACCGGAGCAGTCGCCGCCCGAACCCCCGCCGCCCGGGGTGCTCCCAGCGGCAGGATCGAGTCGACCTCGACCAGGTGAACCCCGGCAAATCCATCGAGGGCGTGCTGATCCACCTGCAGCGGGTGTGCCGCCGGCGCCACCAGGATAAGCTCCAGTCGATCTCGCACCGTCTGCTCCCGAAGCCGGACAATAACCTCCCGAATCGTCTCATACCGGTCGGTGACGAGAACAATGGACATTTGAGGACCGGCCGTCGTACTACCACCCAACACACTCGTCATACCCGTGGTTGACTCCACATCGGCCCCCATGCATTAGCCGGTCGGTTGCGAGGCATAGCATGCTTTATGGAGCTCATACTCGGTCATCTGACTCTCCGCCGCCGGTCCCACGCCGAGTGCGTAGCCGACAGCTTCGCCGATGGCAGAGACGAGCGCCCCCAGCAGGATCGCCGGCATGGTACCGCCGGGCAGGCGAGTCTCACATCGCGCCCGGCGCACCCCTCGTCGGATACGAGAGAGGACGACAGCGGGTATCAGCGGGGACCCTGCGAAATAGAGGAACCGCCTGGGCCAGGTCCATCGCCTGGAGCGGTGTCCAGCGATCAACCGCCCGCCGAGGAAGCGTTCGTTGAGCCAGGCGCGCGGTCGAGTGATGTTGAGGTGATCGATCCTGGCAGCGGGCTCGAAATAGGCGCGATGACCCCAGGTGCGAAAGTGAAGGGTCAGTTCCTCGCCGTGGCCTAGAGCAGCGTCGAGCTTAGCGCCGAGTTCCAGCAGCACCGCGCGCTTATAAGCCACATTGTGGGTAGGTGCGAGCGAGATCTCGCCGGGCCGCAGCCCTGTCAGCCACCGCCCGTAATCGAGCAGGAAGATGGCCCAGCTCAGCGCACCTATGGGATTGGCGTTACCAAAGCCGGGGGCAATCGCAGCCCAGGGCAGCTCGTGCGCCGCAATCAAGGCCTCCGCCCAGCCGGGATGAGGGTAGCTATGGGTTTCACCGATCACGATGAGGGGAGCTGTCGCCGCCCGAACGCCCATGGCGCGAGCCATCGTGAAAGGCTCAATCACTTGTGCTTCCAGAAGCTGGACAGCGGCGAACCCGGTAAGCTCGAGCGGGTCGGCTCCGAACCTCGCCCCGTCGGGAGACAGAATGACGAGCTCTATGCGGTCACGCGCCGTCTGGTCACGTAAGCAGTGGACGACTCGCCGAATGGTATCAAAGTGATCGGCGACCAGGATGACCGACAGAGCCGCAGATTGAGTCCTCATCCAGCTACCGCATTCCCTCAGAGGCATATTTCCGAGTTAGGCCACGAACCAGCTTCATTACCCATTCCTCCGCCGGGAGAAGTAGCTCTCTCAGACCGGACCACTCATACATTCTGATCAGCCGCCGCGTGGGACCCGACTTAGGTCTCCAGCCCGCCCAAGCGGTGAGGTCGAGATATTGGAAATAGAGTGCATGGGCAGGGTTGTTGCTGGGATAGATCCAAGGTTTGAGGTTCCCTGTGAAGTGGACGATCCAGGGCCGATCGTCTGGGGTGCTCGGGCTTTCCGGGTAATCGCCAGCCATAGTGTGCACACACACATTCCAGCGCGGGTCGAGTTCCCCCCATTTGTCAGCGAGCACCGCATTCAATCCCTCCTGGTCCCAGAACACGACAGAGTCGCGGTACCGGCGCAGGTAGGCAAGAACCCGTGCGGGGACGCCTTCCTTACGCCAGAGATCGAGATTGACCACCATGACCCCTGCGTTGAAGTATTTGGCATGCTCCCTGATCGCCAGCTGCCGGTAATGAGCCACCCCATTACGCGACGACACCAGCGGAATGGCCCGGTCCGGTACCGCCAGTGCATGCCGGCCTGCCAAATCTGTGTCCCACAAGTGGCTCAGGTCACGGTCTACCACTAGGTCACAATCCAGCCAGATGACACGGTGGAAGGACCTGGGCAGCAGATCGGCTATCAGGAGTTTGTAGTAGGTAGTAACCGGCATGCGGCCCCACAGAGGGAGGCCGTCAGCCCAGGCAGTCGGTGGGAATAACCAGTGCAGCTGCCCGCGCTGCGGATTCCATATCCGCGTGAGCTCCTGCCTGTGAGCCTCGTCGATACCCCCGTCGATGAGGAAGACGTTGATTGTCCGATCCGAACTCAGGTTGGTGAGTACCGATTGAAGCATGACCGTCAGCGGCTGGATATACCGGTAATCGGCAGCACAGGCTATTGCGAGGGGGTCCGGCGGCCTCATTGGCTCGAGCCTACTTAGCTGGAGATCTAGCGCGAAGGAATGCTCTTCTACTATGCTCCTCGAAGACGATTGTCGCAAGCATAGTTGCAGGGGAACGGTGCCCTCACGGCTTTGTTTGTGACGGTCTAGACTCGTGTGCTGCAGCAGCCCGGATCATCCGCCCAACACGAGTCGCTTCTCCAATCCCACCTGGCAGGACAGTCCAGGACACGACGTAAACCATTGCGAACCCCACGGCCCCGAGCGCGAGGGCGATTGGCTCAAGATGTCCCCGCGTCAGCCAAGGGCGGAAGGTCAGCACGGCCAGGGCAGCAACAGCCGACGCGGCCGTAGGCCGTGCGACGACCTGCAACAGATCACTGGCCCGCACGGGCGACCTTCGTAGACAGAACCATACGGCGGGGCCGGCCAGGAGCCAGTTTCCTGCCGCGACGGCAAGGGCCACTCCATATGCGCCACCCCGGCCCCCGGTGAACACGGCCAGGACCATAGCCGGTGTATAAATGAGACCCCAGCGGAATTGATCCGGCGCCCGCCCTTCTGCGAGGTAGAGCCAATTC
>DASSED010000224.1:0-3564 GCA_035695405.1 Gemmatimonadales bacterium | reverse complement strand
TGTGGGTGATCGGTCCGATGGGCGTGAAACGCCACTCCTCGTCACGGCTGGCCGGGAAACCGGTCCGCCCGAACCGCTCTGTGGCGGTCCGGCGGAGCGGCTCCAGCCAGTCGGGGCCGTCCGCGATGGCCCCGCCGGCGTGCAGCTCCAGATCATAGGTCGCGAGCCCGCTCACGCCGGTGCTCCCGCGGCACCGGCGGCTTCGACCCACTCGTATCCCTTGGCTTCGAGCTCCAACGCCAGCTCCTTGCCGCCGGACATGACGATCCGGCCGCCCGACAGCACGTGGACGAAATCGGGGACGATGTAGTTGAGCAGCCGCTGATAGTGGGTGACCACGATGAAGGAGCGGTCCCTGGACCGCAGCGTGTTCACGCCGCTCGCCACGATGCGAAGCGCGTCGATGTCGAGGCCGGAGTCGGTCTCGTCGAGGATGGCGAGCCTGGGCTCGAGGACCGCCAGCTGGAGGATCTCGTTACGCTTCTTCTCGCCGCCCGAGAACCCGGAGTTGACCGCCCGGCTCATGATCTCGGGCTCCCACTCGACCAGCTTGAGCTTCTCTTCGAGCAGGTCGAGGAAATCCATCGAATCGATCTCCTCCTCGCCCCTCGCCTTTCGGATCTCGTTATAGGCGGCGCGCAGGAAGTAGGCGTTGGTGACGCCCGGGATCTCGACCGGATACTGGAAGGCGAGGAACACGCCCGCCTGCGCTCGCTCCTCCGGATCCATATCGAGCAGGTCGCGGCCCTCATACGTGGCGGAGCCCCCGGTCACCTCGTAGGCCGGATGCCCGGCGAGAACCTGGGCCAGCGTGCTCTTGCCCGAGCCATTCGGGCCCATCACGGCATGCACCTCGCCCGGTTTGACCGTCAGGGTGATGCCCTTGAGAATTTCCTTGTCCCCGGCCGATGCCCGCAGGTCCTTGATTTCCAGCACTATCCGAATCTCCTCGTGAATAGGGGGAAGGGCGAAGGGGGAAGGGCGTATCCCCGGGCAGCCAGCTCAGAACTCCCTTCGCCTTTCCCCTTTCGCTTTTCCCCATCTGTCTCCTTACCCGACGCTCCCCTCGAGACTGATCCCCAACAGCTTCTGCGCCTCGACCGCGAACTCCATCGGCAGCTCCTGGAAGACCTCCTTGCAGAAGCCGTTCACGATCATGGAGATCGCGTTCTCGGTGTTGAGTCCCCGCTGCTTCAGATAGAAGATCTGGTCTTCGCCGATCTTCGAGGTGGAGGCCTCGTGTTCGGTGGAGCTGGAAGCGTTCTGCACGTCGATGTAGGGGAACGTGTGCGCGCCGCAGCGGTTGCCGATCAGCATCGAATCACACTGGGTGTAATTGCGGGCGCCGGTGGCCCGGGGCAGCACCTTGACCTGGCCCCGGTAGCTGTTCTGCCCCTGCCCCGCACTGATTCCCTTGCTGACGATCGTGCTCCGGGTGTTCCGACCCATGTGGATCATTTTGGTGCCAGTGTCGGCCTGCTGGTGCCCGTTCACCACGGCGACCGAGTAGAACTCGCCCACCGAATCGTCGCCCTGGAGGATGACACTGGGGTACTTCCAGGTGATGGCGGAGCCGGTCTCCACCTGGGTCCAGGAGATCTTGGAGCGAGCCCCGGCGCACTTCCCACGCTTGGTCACGAAGTTGTAGATCCCGCCCCGGCCCTGCTCGTCTCCCGCGTACCAGTTCTGCACCGTCGAGTATTTGATGGCAGCGCCTTCGAGGGCCACCAGCTCGACCACGGCGGCGTGCAGCTGGTTCTCGTCCCGCTTGGGAGCGGTGCAACCCTCGAGGTAGCTCACGTACGCGCCCTCGTCGGCGACGATCAGGGTGCGTTCGAACTGACCGGTCTCCGCCGTGTTGATGCGGAAGTAGGTGGACAGCTCCAGGGGGCAGAGCACACCCTTGGGCACGTAGACGAACGAGCCGTCGCTGAACACGGCGGCGTTGAGGGCCGCGAAGAAGTTGTCGCTGGCTGGGACCACCGAGCCGAGGTACTGGCGGACCAGCTCGGGATGCTCCTGCACCGCCTCGCCGAAGGAGCAGAAGATGATGCCCTGCTCCGCGAGCTTGGCCTTGTACGTGGTGCCCACCGAGACCGAGTCGAAGATCGCGTCCACCGCGACACCGGCCAGAACCTTCTGCTCCGAAAGCGGGATCCCCAGCTTGGCGTAGGTCTCCAGCAGCTTGGGGTCGACCTCGTCCAAACTGCCGAGCGGCTTCACGGTCCGGGGCGCCGAGTAGTAGCTGATGCCCTGGTAGTCCACGGGAGTGTACCGGATGTTGGCCCAGTGGTGCGGCTCCCGCATCTTGAGCCACCCACGGTAGGCCTTGAGCCGCAAGTCGAGCAGCCACTCGGGCTCCCGTTTCTTGGCAGAGATGAGGCGGATCACGTCCTCGTTCAGGCCCTTGGGCACGACATCCGCTTCGATGTCGGTGACGAAGCCGTACTTGTACTGCTGGTTGACCAGATGCTCGACGGGCGAACTCATGACTGCTCCCGAATCTCGTCTTCGGCGCCGAAGCGCACGTGATACTCGCAGGCCGGACAGCCGCTCAAGATGTGCTCCCGCCGATCCACCTGACCGCGCAGCACTTCGGCGAGGAAGCGCGCCTCAGCGGCGCAAATCTCGGGAAATCGCTCGGCTACGGCGGGAAGGGCACAGTTGTGCTCCACCAGCACGCCGGTACCGGCCTCGGCCGTCCCCTCGGCCATGTAGCCCTCCTCGGAGAGCGCCTTGGCCACCGCCTGGAGGCGCTCGCCGGGGGCCGCGTCGGAGAGATCGGTGCGTAGCCGCCGCGCCATGGTGCCGAAATAGGACTCCAGGAGCGCGACAGCGGCCTCGCGTCCCTCCCGCTCCACCACGTGATCGAGCATGGCGGTAAGCGCCTGACCGTATCGGCGCGGGAAGAGGGCCTCACCTGCCGGACTCAGCCGGTAGACGAACGCCGGCGCTCCGACCCCCCGATGCACCCGCTGATGCCCCACCAACCCCTCGAGCTCGAGCTCCTTGAGGTGATGCCGCACAGCGTTGAGCGACAATCCGAGCCGGCCCGCGAGGTCTTTGGCCGTAAGCTCACGAGCCCGCTTGAGCTGGAGCAGGACAGCCCCGCGCTGGCCGCGTTGCCCGAGAGGCACGTCAGGATCGATGAGGGGGAGGGCTGTCGCCATAGGACGAATGGTAAGACTGGAGGGTGGAATTGTCAAATCATACGGCACAATTGGTGTGAATTGTCTAATGCACTGTGCCATCATATGATACAGGTAATACGACAGCTCTAGTTCGGGCTAGCGGGAGGAAGGGCGTTGGGGTGGCGAGCGGCTAACAGATCAGACGTTGTTAGCGCAACTACTATCAAATAGGCGCCGTATCTGGCCCACCTAGCACACGTTTCCCATATTGTGATTGAAACAGTGTCTCGACGGTATCAGTTGGGAGGCGTGCCCAGATGACCATTCACCGCATCCGGCTCCTCGGAGACCCCATTCTCCGGGCCAAATGCGAGCCCATCACCCGCCCGGGATCTACCGCCGTTCGGGTCATCATGGACGACATGCGGGAGAC
>DASSED010000223.1:0-34592 GCA_035695405.1 Gemmatimonadales bacterium | reverse complement strand
GGCGTCATATCCGCCCGACGTTTTCCCACGCCACCTATGTGGTGCAGCAGGGAGAGCTGGAGTTCGCCCGCCATACCAATGAGCGGACCCGGGCCAGCTATCTGGCGCACAACTTCGAGCCGATCGCAACGGCCAACCGGTGGCGCTTGATCGAGGGTGACACCGAGGTGCTACCGGGAATTTCGGTGCGCCTCACGCCAGGCCACGTTCCCTTTCATCAGGTCGTGATCATCCGTGATAGCGGAGAAACCGCTGTCTTCGTGGGTGACCTCTTTCCCACGACCGCACACTTGCCGTTGCCCTGGATCATGGGCTACGACCTGGAGCCGTTGCGTACGCTCGAAAGCAAACGCGCGTTGTTGGGGCAGGCGCTGGCGGATGGTTGGCGACTCATCTTCGAGCACGATCCCCGAGTGGCATTGGGTCGACCGGCGCTGGAAGGGAAGACGGTGGTGCTCCACGATGTGACGACCGCGCCCGAGCCACCCACACCCGCGTCCCGTTGACACTTACGGACACGGTGGGTAGCTTCCGCACCCGTTAAGCGGGGAGCCTAGCTCCCCCACCCTGAGCCTCGCGGCCCGCTGCGCGAGCGCAACCGGGTCCTGGCTCCAAAGCTTCCGGCCCATTTTCCGGCCTCGACGCTTTGCGTGGTGGGCACCCGGCGTTTGCCGGGTGCTCTTTTTCTTTTGGAAGGTGGAGGCACGAACTGTCCACGAACGAACGGGAAAAACGAATCCGCGTCAATCGGATGATCCGGATCAGTCCGGTGCGAGTAATTACCGCAGCCGGTGAACAGCTGGGGGTGTTGCCGATCGAAGAGGCTTTGGCGGCCGCCCAGGAACGCGGGTTGGATCTCGTGGAAGTGGCACCCACCGCCCGGCCCCCCGTGGTCAAGATCATGGATTACGGGAAGTACAAATTCGAGGAAGCCAAGGCTGCTCGCGCGGCCAAGAAGAAGCAGCACATCATTCAACTCAAGGAAGTGAAGTATAGGCCCGGCATCGATGACCATGACTTTGACTTCAAGACCCGCCACGCGCGAGAGTTTTTGGGCGACGGCAACAAGGTCAAGGTGACCATGATGTTTCGCGGGCGGCAAATGGCTCATCTCGAACTGGGTAAAGCGGTGCTCGACCGGGTGGCGGCCACCCTGGCAGATGTAGGGAAGATCGAGAGCGAGGCCAAGCTGGAGGGCCGCAACATGACTATGGTGATCGCGCCGAAATAGGGCACTCAGGGCCGAGAAGGCGGAAGCAGCAAACGACGGAGACGTGATGCCTAAGCAGAAGACCAAACGTGCAGCCATGAAACGCTTCAAGACCACCGGGTCCGGGAAGCTGCGCCGCTGGCACGCCAATCATTCTCACATCCTGACCAAAAAGTCGCGCAAGCGGAAGAATCGGCTCAAGAAGGGCGATCTGGTCAGCTCGGCGGATTTCCCCCGCGTCAGCCGTCTCCTTCAGGCGTAAGGACTTACTATGCCCCGCGTAAAGAACGGCGTCGCCCACCACGCCAGAAAAAAGAAAATCATGCAGGCGGCCAAGGGCGCCCGAGGCGGCCGCAGCAAGCTGTACAAGGCGGCCAAAGAGACAGCGGAACGCGCCATGCGCTACGCCTACCGGGACCGTCGCAAGAAGAAGGGCGAGTTTCGCGCTCTCTGGATTACCCGGATCAACGCCGCGGCTCGCATGCAGGGGATGAGCTACAGCCGCTTCATGGCCGGTCTGAGGCGAGCTGGTGTAGACGTGAATCGCAAAGTCCTCGCGGATCTCGCGGTTCACGACACGGCCGCGTTCGCCCGTATCGCAGAGCTAGCGAAAGGGTCGGACCAGCAGTAACTCGACGGTGTACGGCCCCTCCAGCCCGCAATGGGGCCGTTCGCACCGGCGGGCGGCCCCATCGGTTTTCACGGCTATTGGTGACCATGTCTGACTCCACCGGGTACCCCGATCTGGACGCGCTGCTGCCGAGGCTCGAGGCCATCCCGAGTCTGGGCCAGGAGGCGCTTGCCGTGGAGAACACGGCGGTGCTGGGTCGCAAGCAGGGCATACTGACCGCCGCGTTGCGTTCGGTCCCCACGCTTCCAGTCGAGCAGCGCAAGGGTTATGGGAACGCGGTCAATCAGCTCAAAGCCCGGTTCGAGGCGGCATTCGCTCAGCGGGCCGAGGTTCTGGCCGCCGAGACCCGCCACCGTGCATTGGCTGATGTCGATCTGACTCTACCCGGGCGTCGCCGCTGGGTGGGCGCCGAGCATCCGGTTACCCGGGTGATCGATGACATAGTCGAGATCTTTCGCGGCCTCGGATTTACCGTCGCGGTAGGGCCGGAGGTAGAGAGCGAGTGGTTCAACTTCACCGCGCTCAACTTCCCGCCCGACCACCCGGCGATGGACATGCACGACACGCTCTACCTTGATGCGTCCGCGATTGCTGGTGAGCAGGGCGGACGCCTGCTCCTCAGGACCCATACCTCGCCGGTGCAGATCCGGACCCTGTTGACCTCACCACCCCCGATTCGCGTGGTCATTCCCGGGTTCGTCTATCGCAACGATCCATTCGACCCCTCGCACGCACCCGCCTTCTCCCAGATCGAAGGCCTCGCGGTTGACGAGGGGATCTCGTTCGTCGATCTCAAGGCGACACTGGTCCATTTCGCCCATCACTTTTTCACGGCCACGACTAAGGTGCGGTTCCGTCCATCGTTCTTCCCATTTACCGAGCCATCGGCCGAGATGGATGTGGAATGCCAGCTCTGCCACGGCAGTGGCTGCCCCGCCTGCAAAGGCACCGGATGGATGGAGATCCTGGGCTGCGGGATGGTGCATCCGGCCGTGTTCGAGAACTCGGGAGTCGATGCCGAGCGGTACACCGGATGGGCCTTTGGCATGGGTCCACATCGGATCACCATGTTGCGGCACGGAATTCCGGATATACGGCTCCTCTACGACGGGGACATGAGATTCCTGGCGCAGTTTGTGGTGGGGCAGCGTGACTGCGGGTCGGAGTAGATGAACGTCTCGCGCCGCTGGCTCGAAGCGTTTCTCCGCCGCCCACTCGAGGTGCGTGATCTCACCGAGCGGCTGACGATGCTCGGCGCACCGGTCGATGCGGTGGAGCCGCTGCATGCCGATCTCACCGATGTGCTGATCGCGGAAGTTGAGGAAGTGCGCCCCCATCCCAACGCGGATCGGCTCCGGGTATGTCGCGTCAACCAGGGGTCGACCGAACGCCTGAACGTGGTCTGCGGTGCGGCCAACGTGACGGCGGGGCACAAGTATCCCTTCGCACCGGTAGGGGCCACGCTCCCCGGCGGTCTGCGGATTGAAAAGCGCAAGCTTCGAGGTGAGACCTCCGAGGGTATGCTCTGCTCGGCGCGAGAGCTCGGGCTGGGCCAGGATGGTGAGGGGCTCTGGGAGCTGGACACGGACGCCACACCTGGAACCCGACTGCTGGACGCGCTGCCCATTGCAGATCACCGGCTCGTGATCGACGTGGGTCCCAACCGGCCCGATTTGCTGGGTCACAAGGGAATTGCCCGGGAGCTGTCCGCCTCGCTCGGGGTGCCGTTTCGGTTGCCGACCATCCCGACCTTGCACGGGAGCGATGTGCCTCCGATGCGTCGCGCCGGCAACGCCGGCAATGTTGGCGGCGTTCACGTGGCGGTGGAGGATACGGAAGGCTGCCCCCGGTTTCTGGGAGCCGTCCTCCGAGGCGTCAATGTCGCGCCGTCGCCGCCATGGCTGGCGGGCCGGCTCGAGTCCGTCGGCGTCCGAGCGATCAACAACGTTGTGGATGCTACTAACTACGTCATGCTGGAGCTGAACCAGCCCATGCATGCCTACGACGTGGCTCGGCTCAACGGACCCGCCATCATCGTTCGACGTGCGGTGTCGGGAGAGCGGGTCACTACCCTTGACGGCGTCGAGCGCAAGCTCGATCTGGAAATGACGATCATCGCCGACCAATCGGGAGCCATCGGGGTTGCCGGGGTGATGGGAGGTGCCGCCACCGAGGTCACCTCCGCGACCGTCGACGTCTTTCTCGAGTGCGCCTACTTCAGCCCGACCCGGGTTCGCCTCGCACGGCGCACGCTGGGCATGTCTACCGAGGCGAGTTATCGCTTCGAGCGGGGGGTCGATCGCTGGGGTGGAGTGGAGACGCTGCGCCGGTGTATCGAGATCATTCAGGCGACCGCCGGCGGCACGTTGCTGGAGGCGCCAATCGACGTGGGGCCTGGTCCGTCGAATCCACCCCGGATCTTCTTACGATTGTCTCGGGTGGCTCAGGTACTGGGGCTCGAGATTCCGATTCAGGCCATTGAGCACTACCTCGTGTCCGTCGGTGCCACCTTGGTGCCCAAGCCTGAGGATGGCCGGATCGCGGTGGAAGTGCCCAGCTGGCGCCCGGACCTGGTTCGCGAAGT
This sequence comes from Gemmatimonadales bacterium, assembly GCA_035695405.1. Lineage (GTDB taxonomy): Bacteria > Gemmatimonadota > Gemmatimonadetes > Gemmatimonadales > GWC2-71-9 > CAVVWJ01. The sequence goes on along the minus strand of DASSED010000223.1, from coordinate 30,167 downwards.
CGATCTCATCGAGGAGGTCGCACGGCTGCACGGCTACCAGAATGTCCCCGCCGAGCTCCTTCCGTTCCGCCCCGGCCGGCTGGAGGAGGCACCGATCGAGCAGGCCGCCTCGCTAGTGCGGCGGGGGCTCGTGGAGCAGGGTTGCTTCGAGGTGGTCTCGCTCCCTACCGCCCCGGCGGACGGAACAGACAGCGTCGGCCTCCTCAATCCCCTCTCGAGTACCGAAGCCCACCTGCGGCGCCGGCTCTTGCCGGGGTTGGTGCGTATGGTGGAGGGGAACTGGCGAAATCAGGTTGTGGACGTGCGGCTGTTCGAGATCGGCACCGTGTTCGCCGCCGGCCAGCCGGGAACTCGCCCCCGAGAAGAGCGACACGTCGCCGCGGTGCTCACCGGTCGGCGAGAACCTCCTCATTGGAGTGGTTCGGGAAGGGATTATATCGATCGCTGGGATCTGAAGGGATGCTTCGAGACTGCGGTCGCTCTGGCGGTTCCCGGAGGCGCGGTGCAGCTTGAAGGGGATCGCTGGATTGCCCGAAATTCTCAAGGGGAGATCGTGGGAGAGGCGCGGGCGCTGGAAGGCGACGCTCCGCCCTGGGCGGCGCCGCTGTTCGGCTTCGAGCTTCAGATCGACCCGTCGCCACGCGAGCCGGTGCGCTATGCTCCATTGCCAACTACGCCGGCCTCTGAGCGGGTGTTCGCGTTATTGCTCGGCCCGGACACCTCGGCCGCTCAAGTTGGAAAGTTGCTTCGGAACGCTGGCGGTCCGTTGCTCGAATCAGTGTCGGTCGAGAGCGACTATCGGGGTCCCGAGCTCCCGTCCGGCAGCCGGAGCGTCGCCTTCCGACTGACGTTTCGGGCACCAGATCGAACCTTGCGCGATTCGGAGATCGATGACGTCGAGGAACGTATGCTGCGCACACTGGCAGAGCAGGGGATCAAGCGCCGTGACGCGGGCGCGCACGGCCCGGGAGAGCCAACGTGACGTATACCTATGAACGACCCGACCAGAAGGCGCTGACCGATCTCGAGCGGGTGGTCCAGAATCTGGCCGATGAGTTGGCGGGGTGGCGTCGTCGAACACTCAAGGCGGAAGCCGAGCTCCAAGAGGCACGCGCCAACGGGGGCGTACTGGCTGGGCCGGAGCTGACCCAATCACGGCAGCGCGTCATTGAGCTGGAAACCGAAAACCAGGCGCTCCGGCAACGAATCGATGCTGCCAAGGAACGGCTCCAGACGCTGGCCGGGCGTCTCACCTTTCTGGAACAGCACGGCGGAGGAAACGCGGCGTGACCACTACCAAGAACGCGGTCCGCGTCATCATCGGGGGTGAGGAGTACACCGTTCGTTCGGAGCTTTCCCCCGAATACACCCGTGAGGTCGCGGCCTATCTCGACGCGGCGCTCAAGCGGGTTCGTGACTCGCTTCCCATGGTCGAAACCCACAAAGCCGCCATTCTGGCGGCGCTGTCGATCACCGACGAGCTGTTCCAGGCTCGCCAGGGAGATCGAGATGTGGCCGATCGGCTCTCCTCCATGGCCAACGATCTAGCCCGGCTACTACCACCAGCCAAGCGCGGCACGCGCGCAGCCTCCTAGAGGAGAAACGGGTTGATGCTGCAGTCTCTCCTCCTGCCGATGCTCTCGGGGGTGGCGGCCGGGTTAGGGGCCGCCCTCATTTTTATCCTCGTCTACATTCGCAATCAGCGGCGCAGCGGGTCCAGCATCATGGCGGTGGCTCGGGCTGAAGCCGAGCGGCTGCGGGTCGAAGGGCAGCGGGAGGCCGAGTCGGCCAAGGCGGACCTTTTGGTGACCGCCAAGATGGAGACCTTAAAGCTGCGCGAGGAACTCGATCGTGAGATCCAGCGGCGCCGGGACGAATGGGAGCGCATTGAGCGGCGCGCCGATGAGCGAGCCCGTGGCCAGGAGCGGAAGCTCGAGGAAATCGAGAACCGAGAGCGCGGTACGGCTCATAAGGAGGAGGTCCTGGCCCAGCGAGAGCAAGCGCTTCGCTCCCGTGAAGGTGAGGCCGATCGTCTGGCCCAGGAGCAGCGAGTCAAGCTGGAGCGCATTGCCGGACTCACCGCCGACGATGCCCGCAGGGAAATTCTCCAGCGAGTGGAGGACGAGACCCGGGGCCAGGCGGCCGCTCTGGTCCGCGATATCAAGGAACAGGCACGCCGCACCGCCGATCGCGATGCCCGCCGCATCATTGCCATGGCGATCCAACGCCTCGGAGCCGAGCACACTGCCGAGAGCACCGTTGCCGCGGTAGCGTTGCCCAACGATGAGATGAAAGGCCGTATCATCGGCCGGGAGGGCAGGAACATCAGGGCGTTCGAGACCGCCACCGGCGTGGATGTCATCATCGATGACACTCCGGATACGGTCATCATCTCCTGCTTCGATCCCATTCGGAGGGAGGTTGCCCGGCGTTCACTCGAGGCCTTGATCGTCGATGGCCGGATTCATCCGGGGCGAATCGAGGAGATCGTCACCAAGATTCAGCGGGAACTCGACACTCAGCTGGTCGAGCTGGGTGAGCAGGCGGCCTATGATACGGGGGTCCACGGTCTCCACGGAGAGATTATCAAGCTGATCGGCCGGATGCGGTACCGCACATCCTATGGCCAGAACATTCTGGATCACTCCAAGGAGGTGGCCTGGCTGGCAGGGATGATGGCCTCGGAACTCCATCTCGACGCCGCCCTCGCCAAACGCGGCGGGCTGCTCCACGATATCGGTAAGGTGCTCACCCACGACAACGAGGGCACCCACGTCGAGCTCGGGGTCGAGGTCGCCCGCAAGTACGGTGAGAATCCTGCGGTCATCAACTGCATCCAGGCTCACCACGACGACGTCCCCCATGAGTCCGCCGAATCGGTTCTGGTCCAGGCGGCGGACGCTATCAGCGGGTCTCGCCCGGGCGCACGGCGGGAAGCATTCGAGAGCTACGTCAAACGCCTTACCCGACTGGAGGAAATCGCCAACGCGTTCCCCGGGGTCGAGAAGAGCAACGTGATCCAGGCCGGGCGGGAGATCCGCGTCGTGGTAACCCCCGATAGGATCGACGATGGCGCCGCGGCTCAGCTCTCCGAGTCCATCGCCCGCAAGATCGAAGGGGAGCTGCAGTACCCCGGCCAGATCAAGGTCGTGGTCATCCGGGAAACGCGGGCCGTGGATTTTGCCCGATGAGCGCCCGCCTGCTGGACGGGACCGCGATTGGTAAAGCCATCCGCGAGGAAGTCGCGGCCGAGGTGGCCCGGCTCAAGACCACGGGGCGGAAACCGGGCCTTGCCGCGGTGCTGGTTGGTGAGGACCCGGCCAGCGCGGTCTACGTGCGATCCAAGGGAAAGGCCTGCGAGGAAGCCGGCATGCACTCGGTCACCATCCGCCTGCCGGCGGACACTCCAGAGAACGAGCTGCTGGAGACCGTTGATCGGCTCAACCGTGATCCCAAGATCCACGGCATCCTGGTGCAGCTCCCGCTACCCAAGCACATCAATAGTGAAAAGGTCCTCCGGCGAATCGATCCCGAGAAGGATGTCGACGGCTTTCATCCCATGAACGTCGGCAAGCTCGTGACCGGTGACAAAACCGCATTTCGGCCGGCCACCCCCTATGGCGTCCAGCAGATGCTGATTCGCTCAGGGATCGAGACCAAAGGGGCTCACGCGGTGATCGTAGGCCGGTCCAATATCGTGGGGCGGCCGATGGCCAATTTGCTGATCCAACAGGGCCCTGGCGGAGATGCGACCGTCACCGTCTGTCATTCCCGCACCCGGGACCTGCCGGCCGTGACCCGCTCGGCGGATATCCTCATCGCTGCCATCGGCAAAGCGGAGTTTGTGACCGGCGACATGGTCCGACCAGGGGCCGTGGTAATCGATGTGGGGATCAATCGGGTGGATGATGCTTCGCGGCCGAAGGGATATCGCCTGGTCGGGGATGTCGCTTTCGAGCCGGTGGCCCAGATAGCCTCGGCCATTACGCCGGTGCCCGGTGGGGTAGGACCCATGACCATCGCCATGCTACTCCAGAATACCTTGCAGGCCATGAAGCAGGCCGAGATGGACTGAGATGACGCTATCGCTTCCTCTGAATCTACCCTCTCCAGCCGATCACGTCTGGTCCGTCGCCCAACTCAGCAACGCAGTCAAGCAGCTGATCGACGGCTCGTTCATGCCCATCTGGGTTCGCGGCGAGGTGGTCCAGTGCAAGGTGTGGTCGAGCGGACATTGGTACTTCACGCTCCGAGATAAGCGGAGCCAGATGAAGTGCTGTCTCTGGAAGCTGAATGCCGCCCGGGCGGGGAAGCCCCCGGCCGACGGCACCGAAGTCTTCGTCCTGGGCAAACCCTGCCTGTACGAGGACAAAGGCGAATTCCAGTTCATCGTTCAGCGCATCATCCCCACGGCGGGTCTGGGGCGGCAGCAACAGGAGCTGGAGCGAGCTCGCCTGGCGCTGCAGCAGGACGGTCTTTTTGACCCGACCCGCAAGCGGAAGCTGCCTCCGTACGCCACCACATTGGCGCTGGTGACCAGCCGCGATGGGGCCGCGGTGCACGACGTGGTGACCGTCACCCGAAAGCGCTGGCCCTGTGCTCGGGTACTGGTGATTGGGGCGCGGGTCCAAGGCGACGGCGCTGTGGAAGGACTGGTCCGCGCGCTCACTCTGGTCAACCGACTTCCCGACATCGATGTCTGCATCATCGGTCGGGGCGGGGGCGGACGGGAGGATCTCGCCGCATTCAATAGCGAAGCGGTCTGCCGGGCGCTCGCCGCCGTCCGAGTCCCCACCATCTCCGCCGTGGGACATGAGATCGATATCTCGCTCACCGATCTCGTGGCCGATCTTCGCGCGGCCACGCCGTCGGCGGCTGCGGAGCTGGCGGTAGCCGATCGGCGTGATGTGGTTCGCAGCCTGGATGATCTCTCGGTCCGTCTGGCTTCGGGTCTGACCGGCCGGACTCGCGTAGCGGCGGAACGGCTGGCTCGGACCGGGGACCGCCTCGAGGCCTCGATGAGTGAGATCCTCACTCGCATGCGGCATGCGGTCGAGCGGCCGGCGGCGCAGCTCGAAGCGCTGAGCCCTCTCCGGGTGTTGGGACGAGGTTATGCCGTCGCCATGGACTTGGATGGCCGGGTGCTCAAACGCCTGGCCGATTTCCCTGAGGATCGCGTGTTCCAGCTGCACGTGAGCGACGGTCGGGTGCGCGCGCGGGTGGAGTGACGTGAGCCAACCCGAAAGTAAATCTCCCAGTCCCCGGCTGGCTGACGAGCTGGCACGGCTCGAGGAAATCGTCCGCAAACTGGAGGCGGACGACGTGGAGCTGGATGCCGCGCTGGCATTGTTCGAGGAAGGTGTCGCGCGGCTGCGGGCTGCCCGTGAGCGTCTGGCCGACGCCGAGCTCAAAGTTCAGGCCGTGCTGGAGCAGGCCGGCGGCGATATCCGATTCACCAAGCTCGATGGCTGAAGCGGAGCCCGGTACCAGCTCGGCGACCGATCTGTTGTTGGAAGCACGAGAGTCGATCGACTCACTCCTGGGCGACTGGGCCGAACGCCTGGGAGTAGAGGTCGGTGGCAGACATGGCCAAGCGCTGGCCTACGCGCTGAAGACTCCAGGCAAGCGAGTTCGAGCGGCTCTCGTCCTGGGGGCCTACCGCTCGGTGGGTGGGGAATCACCGGGAATCGCCGGCATGGCTGCCGCGGTCGAGACGGTCCACACCTACTCGCTGGTACACGATGACCTTCCCTGCATGGACGATGACGACCTCCGTCGCGGCCGCCCCACTACTCACCGCGCTTTCGACGTTTACAGCGCCACCCTGGCCGGCTATCTCCTGGTTCCGGTAGCTGCCCGTCTCCTCTCGGTCGCCGCCGCTGAGCTCGAGCTCTCCACTGCGTCGTTAGGTCGAATGGCCTGCGAACTGTTCCGCGCCGGTGGGATCGAAGGGATGGTCGGGGGCCAATGGCTGGACCTGGCCGCAGAGGGCAAAGCGCTGTCCCTGGCCGAGCTGACGGAGATCCATCGAGGCAAGACCGGGGCATTGATCCGGGCAGCGTGCATCATCGGCGGGATGGCCGCCCAAGCTGGTCCCGCCGAGCTGGCGGCACTCACCTCGTTCGGCGAAGATATCGGCGTGGCCTTCCAGATCGCCGATGACGTACTCGACGCGACCGGTACCAGCCAGGAGTTGGGAAAGACGGCGGGTCGGGATGCCCAGCTCAAAAAATCTACGTACGTGGCTCTCTGCGGTATCGACGGCGCCCGGCGCGAGGCGGAGCGGCTGGCCCACCGAGCCGTAGCCCAGCTCGAGGCGGGTGGGGTTCACTCGGGAGCACTGGGCGCCTTGGCCGGATATATTGTAAATCGGACCTCGTGAGCGTTCGTCGTACTCCTGCACTGACATCCCTCGTCCCGAGTGAGGGCAGAGGCTCTGCTGTGCTCGGGATAAGTCCAACCACACCAAACGAAACATGTCCCTACTGGCGACGATTGACTCACCTGATGATCTGAAGCGATTGCGCCGGGATCAGCTCCCTCAACTGGCGCAGGAGATTCGGGACCGCCTGATCGAGTGCTGCTCGATTACCGGAGGGCACATTGGCGCCAGTCTTGGTGTGGTCGAGCTCAGCATCGCGTTGCTCTACGAGTTCGAATCACCGGGCGACAAGATCGTGTGGGACGTAGGGCATCAGGCGTATGCCTGGAAGCTGCTGACCGGACGAAACGAGCAGTTTCCCACGCTCAGGCAGCGGGACGGCATCTCCGGCTTTCTCAAGCGGAGTGAGAGCGACCATGACCAGTTCGGTGCTGGTCACGCCGGCACGGCGATGTCGGCGGCGCTGGGGATGGCTACCGCCCGCGATCTCAAAGGCGAGCGGCACAAGGTCGTAGCGGTGGTGGGCGATGGGGCGCTCACCTGCGGTTTGTCCTACGAAGGCATGAACAACGCGGGGCACTCCGAGCGGGACATCGTCCTGATTGTCAATGACAATGGGATGTCCATCTCGCCCAATGTGGGTGCCATCAGCAAGATGCTGGGTCGGATTGTAGCAGATCCTCGCACCAACAAACTTCGCGAGCGCATCAAAGGCTTGACCTTCGCGCTGGGTGGAGTGTTCGGCGAGGGACTGGTGGATTTCGCCCGCAACGTGGAGGAGAGCGTCAAGAACCTGTTTTCCCCGGGGATGCTGTTCGAAGAGCTCGGGTTCCGCTACTTCGGTCCCATCGATGGGCACGATCTCCAGAAGCTCTGCGATACCCTCAAGTTCGTGCGCGGCATGGAAGGACCCCGGGTGGTGCATGTCATTACCCAGAAAGGGAAAGGCTTCTCCTTCGCGGAGTCCAATCAGGAGAAGTGGCATGGGCTCGCGGCCTACGATCCGGTCACGGGCGAGGCGCGGAAGAAGGCCAGTGGCCCACCCACCTGGACCCAGGTGTTCGGCTCGGCCCTCGCCACGCTCGGAGGAGAGCACCCGGAACTCGTGGCCATCACAGCCGCCATGCCATCCGGGACGGGCACCGGGCTGTTTCAGGAGAAGTATCCGGAGCGGTTCTTCGACGTGGGAATCGCAGAAGGCCACGCCGTGACCTTTGCCGGGGGACTCGCCACCCAGGGAATCCGGCCGGTCTGCGCCATCTACAGCACCTTTCTCCAGCGGGCGTACGACAACGTCATCCACGATGTCGCGGTTCAGCGGCTGCCCGTCATTTTCGCGATGGATCGCGCGGGACTGGTGGGTGAAGATGGCCAGACTCACATGGGACTGTACGACATTGCCTACCTGCTGGCGGTCCCGGGAATGACGGTCACGGCACCCAAGGATGGCGACGAGCTGGTCGGACTCTTGCGCACCGCACTGGCGCATGACGGCCCGTTCTCCACCCGCTACCCGCGGGACAAGGCCCCGTCGGAACCGCGCGCTACCAGCGACATTTCTCCAGTGCCGTATGGCACCTGGGAGCAGCTGCGGCGGGGCAAGGATGTCGCCATCCTGGCGGTCGGCACGATGGTGTTGCCCGCGATAGAAGCCGCGGAGCTGCTGGCTCAGGACGGCGTGGACTGCGCCGTGGTAAACTGCCGGTTCATGAAGCCGATGGATTCGGCGATGCTGGAATCGTTGGTGCAACGACACCGGACGTTGGTGACCGTCGAGGAGGGGACGATCGTGAACGGTTTCGGGGCCTATCTCGCGGAGACACTCCAGACCACTCACCCGGAAGTGCGCATCGTCGCACTCGGGGTTCCCGATCGGCTCATCGAGCAGGCGCCCCGGGCGGAGCAGCTGGATTCCTTCGGGCTGACTGGAGCCGGCATTGCCCGCCGTATCGCCGCGCTCCAGCATGAGGAGAGCCTCGAGGCCCGATGAAGGTTGGCGTAGTCGGCAATCCGCGGTATGGAGATCTCAAGGGAGTGCTCGAGCACGTCGCGCTCGCGGCTCCTCGGCGGGGTATCACCCTCTACAGCGAGCCTCGGCTCGAGTCGTTCTGGAATCGACCAGTCCGCTCCTTCGAGGGGATCGGCCTGGACGCGCTGATCACATTTGGGGGCGATGGAACCCTGTTGCGCGGAGCGCGCCTGCTGGGCGCCCGGGAGACCCCAATCCTCGGCGTCAACCTGGGGCGTGTCGGATTCCTGACTACCGCAACACGGGAAACGCTCGAGAGCGCCTTGGACGCGCTGGTGGCGGGACGCTACGAAATCGAACGGCGTGAGGGGCTTCGGGCCGGGATCCGTGATCCCGAGGGAGAAACGCGTTCCACGCAGCTCGCGGTGAATGATGTCGCGGTGCACAAGGGCGGGGTGGCCCGGGTGATTCGCGTCAACGTGTTCATCCAGGGCGAAAACGTCGGCCCCTACAGTGCGGATGGCATCATCGTCGCCACCCCCACTGGATCGACGGCATACAATCTGAGTGCCGGTGGACCCATAGTCGTGCCCGGCGTCGAAGCCATGGTCGTCACACCGATCGCGGCGCACACCCTCGCCGTGCGGGCTCTGGTGGTTCCTGCCAGCTACCGCATCGTGATCGAACCGATGGCCGGCTGGGCCGACGATCTCCTTGTGTCGTTCGACGGACAAACCGGGAGCACCCTGGCGCCGGGAGAGAGCGTCGAGGTATGCCGATCCGAGCATCGGGTCTGTCTCATTCGACTGGGTGACGGTGGGTTCTTTACCCGGATGCGGCAGAAGCTGCACTGGGGTGATCTATCGGGCAGAGAGATCAAGGAATAACCGGCTACTCTCATGCTCACTGAGCTCCGCGTTCGCGATCTGGCCACCATAGCCGACGTGACCCTTCAGCTCGGCCCCGGACTTAATGTGCTCACCGGTGAGACCGGCGCCGGGAAGTCGATGCTGGTGGATGCCCTCGCTTTGCTCCTGGGGGAGCGCGCGGCCGGCGGAAGTGTCCGTCCCGGCGCGACCAAGTCGGTCATCGAAGGCGCCTTCGAGGGTCTGGATCCGGTCACTCGGCGCCGGATCGAAGAGCTAGGGCTGGATGTGGAGGACAATCGACTGGTGGTCCGGCGTGAGGTCTCGAGCGAAGGCCGTTCGCGGGCCTGGGCCAGCGGAAGTCCCACCACCGCCTCCGTGCTGGCGACCCTCGGGCCGCTGCTCGTCGATCTGCACGGGCAGCATGAAACCCAATCGTTGCTCCACGCAGACGCCCAGCGAGACATTCTGGATGCGTTCGCCCATGCCACGGCCGAACGCGATGCGGTTGCCGAGACCTACGCCGCGCTGGCGGGACTTCGGGAGCAGGAGGCTCAGCTGGTGGCCCGGCGAGACGAGGTGCGCCGCCGAGCCGACTATCTGCGCCACGTCGTGAGCGAGATCGATAGCGCGAAGATCACCCCGGGAGAGGACGAGGCGCTTCAGCTCGAAGCCCGGCGACTCAGTCAGGCTGGGGCTCTGGTCGAGCAGGCTCAACGCATCGTGGATGCCCTGGAGGGCGAGGGCGGCAATGCGTTGGGCGCACTCGGCACGGCCACGCGTTCTTTGGCGAATCTCGAGAAGGTGGACCCGCTCACGGCGGACTGGCGCGAGCTGCTCGATGCGGCCTACACCAACCTGACCGAACTGAGCCGTCTGGCTACGGAGTATGCGGAACAGGTGCAGGAAGACCCGGAGCGACTGGCAGCCGTCGAACGTAGACGCGATTTGCTCTTTCGGCTTACCGGCAAGTACGGCGCATCACTTGAATCGGTGCTTGCCACCCGGGACGAGGCTCACGCGGAGCTCGACCTACTGGACACCGCAGATACTGATCTTCGCGCCCTGGCGGCCCGGCGTCTCGCCGCCGAAGCGGCGCTTCGGACCGCGGCCGACGCACTGAGCAGTCGCCGGGTCGAGGCAGCCGAGCGACTGACCCGCGGGGTGAACCGCCTCCTTCCCCGATTGGGGCTGCCGGGAGGCAAGTTACTGGTCGAGCTTCACCGCCTGGCAGAACCAGGGCTCCGAGGACAGGAGAGTGTCCAATTCAACGTCCAGCTCAACCAGGGACTCGATGCCAAGCCGTTGGGCAAGGTGGCCTCTGGCGGCGAGCTGTCACGCCTGATGCTGGCACTCAAGGTGGTCCTGGTGAAGCAGGATGCAATTCCCACCCTGGTGTTTGACGAGGTCGATCAAGGGATCGGTGGAGAAACCGGGGCCCAAGTAGGGGCTGCGCTAGCGGAGGTGGCGGAGCGCCATCAGGTAATGGTGATCACTCATTTACCTCAGATCGCTGCCCGAGCTGACAGTCACCTGGTAGTTTCGAAAGTGGCTCGGCGGGGACTCGCGACCAGCGACGTGCAGGCGCTCCATGGCGAAGATCGGATCAACGAGATTGCCCGAATGTTGGGCAACGCAGAGGACGACGCGGCCCGGCGGCATGCGCAGGCGCTGCTGCGCCACCCCGAGCCGGTCCGCAAGCGGTAATTGACCGGCCGGCCTACCAGAGACCGAAGTACACGCGGAACCGCGCCCGCATGAGGTGACTGTCCGGCACTCTCCCACCTCCCTCGCGAATAACTCGCTCATAGCTCCAGCTCGCATCGACCGGTAACCCGTTCCCGCCCCGTGCAAAACGGCCGGGGTTGGAGTACGTGACTCCGGCGGTCAGGATGGTGGCGTTGGCGCTGGATTCCTCCGCCAGGATGCTCGCATCCAAGCCGGGGATCTGATCCGCGGGTGAGGCGTAGGTCACGTCATCCGTTTTTCTGGACCAATGTTCCAGACCGGCCTGCAGTGCAAACGTCCGCGCGAACCGATAGAAGGGACTAATTCCGATAGCAACCACATCGCCGGGATCCCAGTGGACCAGGGCCAGCCGATCGAGCCCAACCAGAGGCTGCTCCGGGCTGGTGACGCGGACCAGGATATCCGCGGGGAGTCGTCTCACGTAGCTCCCGGTGAATCGAGCGCCGAGTGCACCGGCTCCGACGTCGACTACGCCATCGAGTTGAAGATCGGTGTGCCCGTCGCTGGTTCCGATGTCGAGTGGGTGATCGGTGCGGTCACGCCGCCCAGTAGAAAATCGGGCCAGGCCTGACAGCGCCGCACGAAGGCCGCCTCGACGGCTACCACGGTCCCATCGATCTATAAGCGTGATCGCCGCGCCGGCCTCCGCGTCGCCTCGGAAGGTCACCTTGGCCTCGTCGACTCGCAGTCCCAGCGATGAAGTGATGAAGCCGTTGAGGTCGGACTGGGTCAACACCTCGACCGGCAACGCAGGATTCGAGATGAAGCCGCTCACCCCGAGGTCGACGGCAAGGGTGTTCTGCAGCGCTCCGATTCTCGTGTCGAGTGCGGCTCCTGCGGCGCTGCTGGCGGTGGGAACAAAGGCAGATGCGGTTGTGGGATCTGCCAGAAGGCCAAAGAGGTCCGATCGCAGTGTGGTGGCGTCGGCAAGGGTGGCCACCGCCAGCGCTCGCTGACTGGGATTCGCGTCGTAGTCCCCGGCCGCGATCTTGTTGCTCAGCTGGGTGAGCGCCGCATCGAACTCGGTGAAGAAAGGTGCCTGCGCGCCAGAGCCCGGGTTGGGTCCCGCATCAGCCGTAGCCGGGTTGAGGCGCAGCCTGGGCTGCACCCGGGCATCGACCAGAGGCAGACGCCCGAAGACCGTGATGCGGTTGGTCAGTCCGAGACTGAGTCCGAAAAAGCCCTTTCCCACATCGGCGTGTGCGTCAGCAGTGAGCGCACCTAGATTTAAGCGATAGGTTGCATCGCCGATGATGCGTCCGATTCGAGCATCGGCATCCGCGAGGGCTGGAATGCGGTCACTCCCCAGTGCGCTGCTGCCGAGGTCGGCGGCGTAGCTCTCGCGGTGTCCGTCGCGGAATCGTTGATCGAACGACTCCAGCGACCCGTCGAGCTCGACTCGCAGGATACCGGCGGGTACTCCGACCGGCGGCAGCTGGGCCCCTACCCGCGACGGTACTACCAGGCAGGCAATTACCCCGAGGCGCCGCACGCAATGCCCCACAGTCCCTCCCGAGAGAAGCGGTTGAGCGCTACGCGACGTTCGTCGGCAAGGCTGGCAACTTCGCTGTTTACGAGCAGCTTTGCCAGCCATCCCACAGTGGTTACTTCGGCTCCGGGGCGGGTCAATCTGATCGGAGAACACACTGATTACAACGGTGGACCGGTGCTTCCGCTGGCGGTCGAACGGCGTACGGCCGTCGCGGCCCGGGTGGCCGGACACTGGACCTGCGTCTCCGACACCGAGGCCGGAATTCACCAGCTGGACATCGAGGGTGCGCTGCGGCGGGACTGGACTGATTACTTCGTCGGAGTCATCCGCGAGCTGCGGAGACTGCGGGTAGCGCCGGACGGGGCGAAGATCGCCGTAGCGACCACCCTGCCGATCGGTGCCGGCCTCTCCTCATCCGCCGCGTTGACCGTGTCCCTGGCCAAAGCCCTCAGTCTGTTGGCCGGCAAGCGACTCACACCGGCCCAGTTGGTGGACGTCGCGTTTCGGGCCGAACACGACCAGGTAGGGGTGCGCTGTGGCCGAATGGATCAGACGATCGCGGCGCATGGAGTGACGGGGTCGGCGCTGCTCTTCGATACGGCAAGCGGCTCCATCCGGCGGGTTCCCTTTCCCGGTCGACTGTGGGTGGTCGAGACCGGCGTCTCGCACCGGCTCACCGGAGGCGCCCTCAACCAGCGTCGTCGTGAATGCGAGGAAGCGCTCGCCTTCTGTCGGGAATGGCGCCCCGCGCTCAAGCATTTGGCTCAGCTCTCACCCGGCGATCTCCCGGAGATGGAGCGGCGGCTTCCCCCTCCTCTGGTCCCCCGGGTGCGGCACGTGGTTACCGAGACCGCTCGCACGCGCGCGGCGGCGGATGCCCTGGCTGCTGGTGACCTGACGGAGGTTGGACGTCTACTGGTGGAAGGACACGAATCCCTGCGACGGGATTACCAGTCCACCATCCCCGAGGCGGATCTCATCGTCGATTCCGCAGTCGAACATGGAGCCTACGGCGCCCGGTTGACCGGCGCGGGTTGGGGTGGGGCGGTGGTGGTCCTCGCACCGATGGGTGCGGAGGCGCGGATCATGGCGGAGATCGAGGGCGATTTTACTCGCCGCTTCGGCCGTCGCCCCGAGCTGTGGAGTACGCGAGCGTCGGCCGGCGTCCGACGGGAGATGATACTCAAGCGCTAGCGATGCTCCGGGTGGGATTCGAACCCACAAGGGATTACTCCCAGCGGATTTTAAGTCCGCAGCGTTTGCCATTTCGCCACCGGAGCGATGAGGCGAAATATACCCGCGGAATCGATTCCTACCCCGGCTATTGCGGCGACACCGACCAGACGATCTCGTCTCCCGCATGAACCGGAAACGGCTCACTCACCTCCGCCCGCCCCGATGTACGCACCGGCTTGGCCTCGAAGCGTATCCAAGCCGCTCCCGCGGTGATGCTGGGTGCCAGGGCAAAGGTCGTCGTCTCTCCGCCCGGTGCAAGACCCAGCCGGCTCAGTCTACCGTCGCTACGTCGGACCGCAATGTCCATGTCCAAGGAAGCCCGATTCTCGATCTTCGCTCGAGTTTGGCTCGACGGCTCGGGACTCCCCGCAGTTGCGCTGTGACACGAGGCGGCGGTCAAAATGAGGAGAGTAGCGGTGCGGAACGGCTTCATCATGGTGCTCCCGGTGGCATGCATCGGGGAAGCTACTGCCCCCATCCGGAGGACACCACACTGTCGAGCCGGACCTTCAACGGCACCTGGCCCGCGCCAGCTCACGCCTCACCCCAATCCTGCCGAGACTTGAGGACACCGATCTCATACCATGGCGTCCAACCAGGAGTTCGAGTGGAGACTGGTACCGGTTACGACAACTCCGAGCGAGGCTGGCGTACTGCCCTCACTGTCGTCCTGGGGGTGTACGGGTGGGTTTGTCTCGGCTCGCCCGGGGAGTACCGCTGGCTCGACAATCTGGATCTGGCGGTGCACGAGACTGGCCATCTCGTCTTCTCCTTTGCGGGCGAGACCCTCCACATCCTGGGAGGCAGTCTCTTCCAGCTGCTGATTCCGGCAGCGTTCGTCGTGGCGCTCTGGCGCAAAGGCGACCGTCACGGAGCGACGGTGCCAATCTGGTGGATGGCACAGAACTGCTGGAACATCTCGGTCTACATCAGGGATGCGCGAGCCCAGGAGCTGCCGTTGGTCGGCGGAGGGGAGCATGATTGGGCCATGCTGCTGGGCCAATTCGGTTGGCTGGAGCGGGACCAGTCGTTGGGCGGAGTGGTGTATCTCGCAGGCGCGGTGCTCTACGCCGTTGCTATTGTCGCCGGATGGGTGTTTCTCTCCAGCGGGAGGAGGATGGCTAAGCCGGAGGCGATCGGCGCGACGTAACGGGGTGAAGACCGGTGTTGCATTATCTGCTCGACCTCGTGGCCCGGCTGGGTCATTGGTCCTATCTCATCATCTTCCTTGCGGCGACGCTCGAGTGTGCCGCGTTCGTCGGATTGCTGGTTCCCGGCGAGAGTCTGATGCTCGCATCGGGATTCTTCTCCCAGCAGGGGCTGCTTCAGCTGGATGCCGTACTGGTGATCAGCTTCCTCGGCGCGATCGTCGGCGACAATATCGGTTACCAACTGGGCTACCGCCTGGGACGTGAATGGCTGCTCCATCATGGGCGGCGATTCGGCCTCAAGCCGGCGCGGCTGACCCGAGCGGAGGAGTTCTTCAGCCGACACGGCGCGAAGGCCGTCTTCTTCGGGCGATTCATCGGTTTCGCCCGGGCTCTGGTGCCGTTCGTCGCCGGTGCCTCGCGAATGCCGTACCGCCAATTCCTCAGGTACAACGCCCTGGGGGCGGCCCTGTGGTCCGTGGGGTTTGTGCTGCTGGGATATTTCCTCGGTGCCAGCTGGCGCGTTGCGGAGCGGTGGATCGGTCGCACTAGCATGATCCTGGGTGGGGCCATTGTCCTGATTCTGGGCGGAGTGTGGCTCTGGCGCCGCCGCCGTCGTGGCCGTCTGCAGCGCCGGCGCGCATACGAGGTGTCCTGACTCTGAGCGTCCCATGCACGAACCGGTCTCGTCTCCATCGTACTTTGCTGCCGGACTGGCTCGCTGAATCGAGCACGAGAATCCACCCTGACAAAAACGGAGATTGACATGGGCCAGCCGGTGGTGCACTGGGAATTCTGGTCGGAGAATCCCAAGGGGGTCGCCGATTTCTATCGCAAGGTCTTCGAGTGGAACATCAGGGCGATTCCTGATCTGGACTATCTTCTGGTCGAGACCGGCGGGACGGGTGGCATCAACGGCGGCATCATGAAGCCGAAGCGCGGCCCCTGGCCCGGAAAGCTGGCGTTCTACATCGATGTGGACGATCTCGAGGCCTACGGCCGGAGAATCCGCGAGAAGGGCGGGAAGATTATCGTGGATCAGGTCGAGGTGCCGGGTGTGGGCCGCCTCTCCTTGTTCGAAGATCCTGAGGGCCGTGTGCTGGGAATGTGGAAACAGAATCGCTGAGATGGCACCATCGATGTGAATCATCACTCGCCTTGAGAGGAGCTATGCATTATCTGCTGATCTATGATCTGGTGGATGACTACGCCACACGGCGCGTGCCGCTGCGGCGCTCGCATATCGACTACGCCCAGCCGTACGTCGAGCGGGGCGAACTGCTCCTCGGTGGAGCGCTGGCCCAGCCGATGGACCGGGCGGTTCTGCTGTTTCAGGGCGATTCACCATCCGTGGCCGAGTCGTTCGCCCGGAGTGATCCGTATGTGAGAGAGGCGTTGGTGAAACAGTGGGTGGTTCGAGAGTGGACCACGGTCGTGGGGCCGTTAGCTGCCGTCTCGCTCCAGCCGGGGAGTTTCTAGAGCCCGGCCGGCAGCCGTCTGATCTATCCAACTGGCCCCACGTGCACCAATCTTCTGAGGTTTCGGTCACGGGGTCACCAGGAACCGGGAGGGTTCAATGGCTCGATGTGAAGTGTGCGGCAACGATTACTACCTGTCGTTTGAGGTGATTGCCGCCGGCAAGACTCATACTTTCGACAGTTTCGAATGCGCGATTCATAAGCTCGCTCCCATCTGCGAGCACTGCGAGTGCAAGATCATCGGACACGGGATAGAAGCCAAAGGGACCTTCTACTGTTGCGCCCACTGCGCCCGCGAGCACGGGGTCGTGGCGGTTGCTGATCACGTGTAGCGGCTGACTGCTTTTCCTTTGCAAGCCGTACGTTATCTAGTGGTGCTCGCGGCCGGGTTCGTCGCTGGAAGTCGTGTGATAGACGCGGTCCGTTCCTGGCAGGATTGGCATCAATGGGCGGGCCGCGATCCCGCCACGGCCGGCGAGTACCGCCACTTCTTCATGGTCAGTGCTGCGGTTTCGGCACTGAGTCTGGCGATTGCGGTTTTGGTTTGGTGGCTGCTCCGTCCGGCCGCAGATTCCCGCCGTCAGTGATGAACCTGGGTAATCCGGTGGCGTTGCGGATCCAGATGGTGAGGTACTTGGAGTAGATCGGATCTCCGGTCTGGGGAGCGATGACCGCTTCGCCGACGGTCCATCCCAAATCGCCGGCGCTCGAGGCACCTGCAGCTACCGGGTGCCAGCGCCAGAGATCCGGGCCCGCTACGCCGCGTGCTATTGCATCAGGTCCTCTGGTCAGGAGTCCCCGTTCACCAAAGATGGTCGCGTCAGGAGCCGCCCAGTGGCGGAACGCCTTCGCGGCGCCACGAGAGGCGGCCAGTCGAGCAAAGGCCAGATCAGCGGCCACAAAAGGTCCTGCAGCTCCCGTGTCGATCGCGGGTGAACGCGTGCGCGGCAAGTCAGCGGGCACGGTGGACATCGGCGGCACTATTCCGGAAAACAGCACCGCGTCCATCAACCAATGATCGCCCCGACGGCGCCAGGCAATCATGTACCTGCCGAACTGGGGCGGGCCAGGAACGAGCCTGGGAGTTGTTGCCGCAATTCCCCAGGTCATTCCGACAGCTGAATCGTGTGCGAGAGTGATGCCGAGGGGCTGCCAGGTGAGCCGAGTGGAATCCCGGCTAGCCCCTGAGGTGAGGAGCCGTTTTACCTCGGCCGAGCCGATCACGACTGGCGCCCCGGGCCAAAGCAACACACCAGCCGAATCGAGCCTTGCTGCCAGCATGAGCGACGTCCCTGAATCGCTGCTTGCCTTGGATGCCGCACGGTCAGCATCCAGGAGCCCGGCGCGTCGATCCTGTGCCCCCCAGGCGATGGAAGGAATGATTGCGACACCAGTCAGCAGGAGGAGCAAGGCGTTCATGGTGTATTCCGGGAGATCGGGGAATTGACGGTTCCTAATACCCTACGTGGCGCCGAGCTGGAGGATTCCGTCAGCTCACGATAGCTCGTCCTGACTGGGAGGACGAAACAGCAGATCGAAGGCGAGAAACAGAGTCTTGGAAAAGGGGAAAAACACAATCGGGGCCAGGATCATGAGGGCTATGCCGCCGTACTCCAGCAGATCCCATGGGGGCGACGGCCACGTAGCCACCATGACAGAGAGGAATATCAGCGCAAACACCAGCTCAGCAAAGATGATGTTGAACATGTATGATCCTACCTGGTAGCCTTGGTCCCCCCGTTCCATCGGGAGGCCGCATGCGGGGCAGTAATCGCGCATCCGGAACCAGGAGCGAAAGATTGGGCCACCACCACAGTTCGGACACCTGAGACGGAGCGCGCGCCCAAAGAGTTGTAGCACGCGAGTGATCGATCTACCGGGGGCTCCAGGCACAGCTATGATCTCCGTATTCCTCACGTCTTCATTGGCGTCATCGAACAGCTGGTGAACGACGCGTGAATAGCGGTTTCGACTCTATCCCTGGGCATCGGAAAAAGGAAGCAAACAGATCATGCCTCGGATGAGCGGTGGCGCCCGCCGGCCCATCATAGGAATCATGGGCGCCAGCGATTCAAGCCTGGAAAATATGATCGCAGCCCGGGAACTGGGCCGGCTCGTGGCGGAGCGGGGGTGGATTGTGCTGACCGGTGGGCGTCCTGCCGGTATCATGGCGGCTGCCTGCGAGGGAGCAAAGCAGGTTCCCCACAGCATGTCGCTGGGAATTCTACCCGGATCTCGCAATGGGGCCACAGCGGATGTAGACCTGGCGGTGTTCACGGGAATGGGAGACGCCCGCAACGTCATCAATGTGCTGACTTCAGATGTACTCGTCGCGTGCGGAGTAGACTCGGCAGGTACGGCGTCGGAGGTCTCGCTGGCGCTGGTGTCCGCCACCCCCGTCATCCTTCTCGGCGCGAGCGAGGCGGCCCGGGCGTTCTTTGGCCAGCTGCGATCACCTGGTCGGATCTTCCAGGCGGCCACTCCGCACGAGGTGACCGATCTGCTGGAGCGCGAGTTGGGCATTCCGCGGCTTACCTGGAGCTAAAACGCCAGGGCTACACCGCGTGCGCCACCACATAGGCTTCCATCGCGAAGTATTCGGCTAACCCCAGACGATCGAGCTCTGCCGCAGTCCCCTTGTTCCGGGCTTCCACTCGCTGCCAGAACTCGCGTTCGTCCGGACCGGGGAACGGAGCCGTGTCCTTCTGAGACTGATGCTTGAAAATCGCCTGAATCTTGAGCCTCAGCTCTTCCTGGGAGAGCGGTACCAACCAGGTGGCTTCGGTCACCGGCCATTCCTGCCAGGCGCCCCGGTAGAGCCACACCTCCGGCCGCTCTGCACCTGCCGCCACGAACTCCTCCAGTGCCCGGTCGATTGCGTCCTTGCAAACCCGGTGAGTTCCGTGCGGGTCCGAGAGATCTCCCGCCACGAAGATCAGGTGGGGTCTGATCTCATCCAGTAAGCTCCTCACGATCGCCACATCCGCAGCCCCGATCGGATCCTTCTTGACTTTGCCGGTCTGATAGAACGGTAAGTTCAGGAAGCGGGCCGCTGCCTGGTGCAAGCCGAGGGTTCGGATTCCGGCTACTGCCTCCGATTCACGAATGATCCGTTTGGTGTCTTGGATCTCGCGGGTATCGACATCGCCGGGTTGCTTCTGCGCCAGGAACGCGTCCACCCGGCGTTCCAGGTCTGCCGCCGCAGCGGCGGGCAAATGCTGCTCACTCGCCAACCGACGGATGAAATCAAGATGACGTCGCACATCGTGATCGAAGACGGCCAGGTTCCCGCTGGTCATGTATGCTACGGTGATTTCGTTCTGGTTGACTGCCAACTTGTGGAGTATCCCACCCATCGAAATCACGTCGTCGTCGGGGTGAGGCGAGAAGCAGATGATGCGCTGCTGCTTCGGCAGCTTGGAGCGGCCCCGGATCTTGGCTCCCAGCGCGTTGAACACCTCCCCGTTGAGCGCTCCAGGAGATCCGTATTGCGCTACCAGCGATGATAGATGATGCTCGGCGTAGTCGCCCTGGGTGAGCTTGAGCACGGCCTTGCCGGCTCGATGTGAGAGCCAGGTGACGGCCCGGATCGTGAGCTGGCGGTCCCACTGGACCGGGCCCAGCAGCCAGGGCGTGGCCTCTCGGGTGAGTGCGGCAGCGGCGGAGCGGTCGACGTAGAACGTGGTATTGGAGTGACGCTGGAGGAAGGTGGCGGCGACTTCGTGATCGATCTCCCCCTCTACCGCGCGCCGGACGATCTCCGCCTTGTGCTCGCCGGTAGCGAGGATCAGGATGTCGCGAGCTTCGAAAATGGTCTCGACCCCCATGGTGATGGCTTCTCGAGGGACATTCTCTTCCCCAAAGAAATCCGCCGCCGTGTCCTTGCGCGTGACCAGATCGAGGGTCACCACTCGAGTCCGGCTCTCGGCTCCTGATCCCGGCTCGTTGAAGCCGATGTGTCCGGTACGTCCGATCCCCAGAATTTGGAGATCAATACCGCCGGCTGCGCGGATCGCGTCCTCGTACCGCCGGCACTCGCACTCCACCTGCTCTCGCGGAACGTTTCCCCGCGGAACGTGGACGTTGTCTTTGGATATATCGAGATAGGAGAACAGATTCTCCCACATGAACCGATGGTAGGAGTGAATACTCCTGGGGTCCATGGGGTAATACTCATCGAGATTGAACGTCACCACTCGGGCGAAGCTCAGCTTCTCTTCCCGGTGCATGCGAACCAGCTCGCGATAAACCCCGATGGGAGTGGAGCCGGTCGCGAGTCCCAGCACGGTGCGCTCTCCCGCGGCGTTCCGAGTGCGGATCAAGCGCGCAATGCGCTCCGCCACCAACCGGCCGAGCTGGTCATGATCGTCGACGATCACAACGGGAATGCGCTCGGTCCGAGCTCGGGTACTGGGCTGGGTGGCTTCAGAGGACATGGGCGCCGACGGTTTAAAGGAAGATGTCGGAGTGTGCGCCTGCAATCCACGGGCCAGCAGGGGACTACCCGCCCCCCGACTCAGTCAGGAGGTCTGGAATGGAGCCCCGCATCAGCTTCATCACCCTGGGTGTGGCCGATCTGGAGCGCTCGACCCGCTTTTACGAGGATGGTCTCGGGCTTCCGCGACTCAAATCGCCTCCCGGTGTGTCATTCTTCGAGCTGGGCCAAACCTGGCTCGCGCTTTATCCCCGGGAGCTTCTCGCGCTGGATGCCGGTGTCTCGGCGGGCGGCTCCGGATTTCCGGGGTTTGCTCTGGCACATAACGTTCGTTCCAGGCAGGCGGCCGACCGGCTCCTCCAGGATGCCGAGGGCGCCGGCGGCCGTATCGTAAAGCCGGCCCAACCGGCAGAATGGGGCGGTTATTCCGGGTATTTTGCCGACCCTGATGGGTTTCTGTGGGAGGTGGCGTGGAATCCCCGCTTCCCGCACGTATAGCACGAACATAGTTTTTCACGACCACTCGGCCTCGAGGATCAGTGAACCCTGAGCCGGCGCTTCACACCGCCGAAGACGCGTCTCCGCGAGAGCTCTGGAAAGCGAGCTGGCGCTTGTTGCTTACGCTGGCCATCCTGGGACTGATCGTGGTGCCGTTGATTCATGAGCTGCCGTTGGGGCAGAGCTCCCGGATCGGGCTGCTGGCCTGGGTCCTGGTCGTGCTCGCGTTGTACTGGCTGTATGCCGGCATGGGGTATCGCCCCTTGCTGCTGCTTCAGCTGGTGCTCTTCTCAGGTGCGGCGGCGCTGTTGAGCACGAAGCTGCTGTTGGTCGCGGTTGACGTTCACCGTCTCACCGGACTCCGGTACGTCGCCCGAGGGCTGATCCTGGTCGGGGCCGGCTGCGCCATTGCGAACCTCGGAGCGATGCTGCTGTCGCTATGGCGCCGCTCGCGCACCGACCGATCCAGGCGGCCGGCCTGACTCTTTTCGCATGGATGATATCCGGATCGAGTTCCACCGCGCTGAGTTCGTGGTATCGACCGACCGTGCCCGGATCGATCCGGCGGCTGCAATGGAGCTGCTTCGATCCACTCACTGGGCCGGCACAATGACTCTGGCAGTGCTGCAGCGAGCCATGGAGAATTCCGTATGCTTCGGAGTCCTCCGGCACGATCGTCTGGTTGGCTTCGGGCGAGTGATCACCGATCTCGCAACCTATGCCTATTGGACCGATGTAGTCATCGCGCCCGCGCATCGCGGGCAGGGCCTGGGCCGGTGGCTCTCGGCCTGCATGCTGGAACATCCAGAGCTGCAGGGACTGCGGCGAATCGCTCTCCTCACCCGAGATGCTGCCGATCTGTACGCGGGGCTTGGGTTCACGTCCGGACCGGGTCCCCTCATCTATATGGAGCGAATCCCCGATCATTCGCTAGGACCGGTCGCATGACCGGCCGCTGGCTGGCGGCCTCGCTTCACCTGCTGGCCCTGGGCATCGGTCTCGGTGCCGTGTGGACCCGAGGGCAGGCCTTAAGGTCGCCTCTTTCGCGGGAAGCGTTCCGGCGAGTGTTCCTGGCGGACAACTTCTGGGGCTTGGCGGCGCTGCTCTGGATCGGCACAGGACTGTGGCGTCTTTTCGGAGGACTGGAAAAGGGCACCGGGTACTATCTCCAGAACCACGTTTTCTACGCCAAAATGGCGTTTCTGCTGCTTATTCTCCTGCTGGAGATCGGACCCATGGTGACACTCGTCAAATGGCGGCGAATCGTGGGTCGGGGAGAAATGCCGGACACGAGCACGGCGCGGCGGCTCGCCACCATCAGCTTCGTGCAAGCCGGCCTGGTAGTCCTGATGGTGTTCGCCGCCACTGCAATGGCGCGAGGGATAGGGATGTAGCGATTAAGTTTCCGGGAGACCCCTTTCCCGGGCAGCCCAGCCCTGGAGGAGAGATGCCGCCGGAGCCGAGCCTCGCCGATCAGATCGCCACGCTCAACTCAACCCTCGGCAGCGTCGAGCGGCGGCTGGCGGTCGGCGAGAATCCGGTAGAAGGGCTGGAGAATTTCAAGAGCGCGCTGGATGACATGAGACTCCGTCTCTGGGGTCTCGTGAGTGCCGTCGGTGGGGGCGACTACCGGGGATTTCAAGAGCGCTTTCGCATCCGGCGGGCGACTGAAATGTGCCAGAGACTGAGCGGCGACTTGCATTCGGGCGCCATGAGCAGGGGCCATAGGGAGCTTTCGATCTTACAGGATGCCGCGGCCGAGCTGGGGCGTAGCATTGAACTGGCTCGACAGCAGGCGTTCTAGGTCTCATGACGCGTCGGTACCCATATCCGGAGGGTCGATGTCCAAGCGCGAAGATGCCCGTCTAGCAGCACTGGCCAAGAAGAACTCGGAGAAGGTCGTTCCCCCCAAGCGAGATCGCGCGGCACAGTTCGACGACACGCTCAGACAGCGTCCGGATGACGAAGAGCCCGAGACCCGTCGGCTGTTCAAGGAAATGAAACGCCGGGAGTTCTGACGGCGGATGCCTCCATCCCGCGGCCGGCGGCCACTGACTCCGGTTGTCGCCTCGTTTCTCCTCCTTATCGGAGCACTCCTCCTCATCGGTATGGCCATTCGCCACCTGGCACCACTGGCCAGGAAGGCACTACCAGGGGCAGGAAACACAACCGTGACACAGGGTGTGGTGGTGGAGCAGATGCGCGCCGTGGCGAAGCTGGTAACCAGTGAGACCTCGGTTCGAGATGTCGTGGTCTATCACAATCGGAGACTAGGATCGACCAAGCGATCCCTGGTGGTTGTGACCGGCACCATCCTCTCAGGCATCGATCTCGATCTCGGCAATCAGGTAGACATCGATAACACCTCCCGGCGGATCAAAATCGTTCTTCCCCATGCCAAGGTCATTGCGGTTGAAGTGAAGCAGCTGCAGACCTACGATGAGCAGAGCGGCCTGTGGAATCCGTTCCGGCCGGAGGACCGCGACACCATCTATCAGCTCGCCCGGGATCAATTGGTGAGCGCCGCAGGACAGCTCGGCACTACAGCCCACGCCGAGGAGAGCGCTCGTCGCCTCTTGAACGCGATGATTCATGCCGATGGCTATGCCGTGGATGTCTCGTTCGGGCGCCCGGTGCGGGCGGCAGCCGAGCCTGCGGTGAGCGGCCAACCGGTACATTGAGGCTATGGAACAAGTCAGCCTGGACTATCGCGGCAAGCAGATCATCGCGAGGCTGAATAGAAACCAGACTGTTTCGGGCCAGCCCCTCCCCCGGGAGGAGCCGCCCATGTGGTACGTGACCGTCGGGGTTACCGCGCTGACCAGGTTTCCGGCATCGCGGAGTGACACCGAAGCCTCCGTCCGGGGTCGCGTCTTAGCTTGGCTCGACGCCAACCCCGATATGCTCGACCGAGATCAAATCGTACTCGGCGGCGGCTGAGCGCTGTTACATTTCCTGGAGCGCGGCTTTTCCCGTGCCCTGATGGGTTCTACGAGCGCCGTGGCCATCAGATTCTTGCGCGTCGAGATCACAAAGCGAGTGAGTCCGTGAGCAGCCATAAAGTCGAGCAGCGCCGTTTGAACCATAGGGGACGGGAGTTCCATTTCGTGTCCTATGACGCGCAGGTTGCCAACGAGCGCCGGGGTCAAGCCGCCGTGCCGGCGATGTGGTACTTGATGAACGAAGGAAAGCGAACCCCAGTGCTTCCTCATGTCCCCGGTCAAGAGCTGATGGAGCTGGATGGGGCCCTCCTGCAGTGGGTCGACGAGCAAGTGTTCGGTACCCGGCCGGCAATCATTCAACGGCGAAAATGAGACCGGCTCCGCGACGAGCGCATGCAAGCTCCTTTTGAGCCCCTCGACCCAGAGAGGGCAGCATTCTGGCTGCGCCTGGGCACGGCGGTGCTCTGCGGGGGCATTGTGGGACTGGAGCGTCAGCTCCGGGGTAAGGCGGCCGGCATCAGGACCAGCATCCTCATTTGCCTGGGCACAGCGTTCTTCGTAAGCCTAGGTGACTCCTTCTCTGGGGAGCGAGTGGACCCGACCCGGGTCTTGGGTCAGGTAGTCAGCGGCATCGGCTTTCTCGGCGGCGGGGTGATCTTGGCGAGGGAGGGGGCAGTCATCGGCGTCACATCCGCAGCCGTGATCTGGGTGCTGGCGGCCCTGGGCTCGTTGATTGGGCTCGGTCACCTCATGGCGGCACTCATACTCACATTGGTGACGGTTGCATTGTTGATCGGGGTGGAGCTTCTGGAGTCGATGTTCCGGCGGCTGCGCCAGGGCGCGACGGAGCGCGAGCTGGAACGGATCGATTTGGAAGTATGAAGACCCACCGAACACCCGCCATGCTGTGGCTGTTAACTGGCCTGGCGGCGTGCTCCGCCCCTCCAGCCCGCGATTCTCACCAAGTCTCAGCATCTCAAACGGTAGCGGATAGCGCCTTTGCCGGAGTGCAGCATCGGGGGCATGTCGCGATGCGAGTCGATCAATACACCTCGACTCACCACTTCGAGCCCACTCCCGATGGAGGTCTGATCACCTTGGAGCGTGACGTCAAGGACTCCGCGGGCGTGGCCCAGATCCGACACCATATGCTCCAGATAGCCGCCGCGTTCCAGCGGGGCGACTTCGCCATCCCTGGATTTGTCCACGATCGCCCCGTGCCCGGAACGGAGATCATGACAGCACGGCGGGCTCACATCAGCTATCGCCCGGATACGCTTGCGCGAGGCGGGGCGCTCCGGATCTCGTCCCAGGATCCGGAGGCGGTGACGGCGATCCACCAATTTCTGGCGTTTCAGCGCCGGGACCATCGGGTTCCCGATGCCGAAAACTCGCAATAAGCTCCCGTTGTTGGCCCAAGCGGTCGGCTCCATGCTGGACCGCGATCTCAGGACCCTCGAGCGCGAGCTCGAGGCCTATCCCGACGAGCGGGACCTGTGGCGGGAAGTGCCGGGCTTGCCCAATGCAGGCGGAACGTTGGCCCTGCATCTCACCGGGAACATTCAGCATTACTTCGGCCATCACCTGGGGAAGTCGGGCTACGTTCGTAACCGCCCGGCCGAATTCTCCCGCCGAGACGTGTCCCGGGCTGAGCTCCTGGATGAGGTGAATGCCGCACGGGCAGCGGTCCAAGCGGCGATGGCCAACCTCTCCGAGAGCCAGCTCGAGCAAGACTTTCCCGAAGTCATTACCGGCTCGCAGGTGCTCACCGGCGAATATATGGTCCACTTGCTGGCTCACTTCACCTACCATCTCGGGCAGCTCGACTCCCACCGGCGCCTGGTCACCGGGAGAGCGGTCGGCGTCGGTGCCGTGTCACCCTCGGAGTTGAGCTCGGCACGCAAAGTCGACCAGCGATAACCCTGGATGGCTGTCACCCGCGTAAGGAAGGAGCTGCTGGGCCTGGTGGCGCTGGTTCTCGCCATTGATGCCCTGTTCATCCTGGTGTATTTCCTGGGACACGTGAACACGGGATCGGATACCGCAAAGGTGGCATTCACCGCTGGGTGGACCCTGGCAGTACTCGTCGTCGCATTGAGAAGCCTCTCTCGAATCAGGAGTGCGCGCCTGCATTCGGCCGTCAAGGGACGACCGAGCTGACGGGAAGTACTCGCGTATGGCCGGGTCAACCGGCCCCCTTGGGCGCCACCTGGGACGGCGAAGGAACCAACTTCGCGGTCTTCTCCCGAAACGCCACTACGGTTGAGCTGTGTCTCTTCGCCGACCCGGCCGACGCCGTCGAATCGGAACGGGTGGTCCTGAAGGAACGCACTGGACCGATTTGGCACGCGTACTTACCGGATGTTCGGCCGGGCCAGGCCTATGGATTCCGGGTGCATGGCCCAGACCTGCCTGCCGATGGTCACCGATTCAATCCTGCCAAGCTGCTGCTGGATCCATACGCCAAAGCCATCAGCGGAACGATCGTTTGGAGCGATGCGTTGTCGGGGCACGCCGAGCGAACCCCCGATGCCGATCGGGATCTCATCATCGACACCCATGATAGTGCCGGCGCCATGCCGAAGGCGCTGGTCGTGGAGACGAAGTTCAGCTGGGGCTCAGACCAGGCCCCCCGAACGCCGTGGCACCGAACGGTCATCTACGAGTGCCATGTGAAAGCCATGACCATGCTTCACCCGGCAGTTCCCGAGCGGCTGCGAGGCACCTACCTCGGCCTGGCCACCGATCCCATTCTCGACCACCTCACCAGGCTCGGGGTCACCGCCATCCAGCTTCTGCCGGTGCACCATGCCTTCACCGAACGACGTCTTTTCGAACAAGGGCTCGTGAACTATTGGGGCTACAGCTCGATCGGCTTCTTTGCCCCCGATGCCCGCTTCGCCGTCGGGGCCACCTCCCGAGGTGATCAGGTGAGCGAGTTCAAGACCATGGTCAAACGATTTCATCGGGCGGGGATCGAGGTCCTGCTGGACGTGGTCTACAACCATACCGGGGAAGGGAATCAGCTGGGGCCGACTCTGTTATTTCGGGGGCTCGACAACAGCGAATACTACTGGTTGGATCCCGCCGATCGCCGCTTTTATATCGACTTCACCGGGTGTGGCAATACGGTCGATCCCCGCCGTTCGGCAGCGCTCCGGCTGGTCATGGATAGCCTTCGCTATTGGGTGGAGGAGATGCATGTCGACGGATTTCGCTTCGATATCGCACCGGTGCTGGGACGGGGGGACGAGGGCTTCAACTCCCAAGCCGAGTTTTTCGAGTGGGCGCGCCAGGACCCGGTTATCTCCCAGGTGAAGCTGATCGCGGAACCTTGGGATCTGGGTCCGAATGGGTATCAACTGGGGTCCTTTCCTGTGGGGTGGAGCGAATGGAACGGGAAGTTCCGTGACTCGGTCCGGCGCTTCTGGCGAGGGGACCCAGGCCAGATACCGGAACTGGCCTCGCGCTTGACCGGCAGCAGCGATCTGTTTCGGCCGTCCGGCCGCGGCCCCCAGGCGAGCATCAACTTCGTGACCTGCCACGACGGTTTCACGCTGCACGACCTGGTGAGCTATGAGAACAAGCACAACGAAGCCAACGGTGAACAGAATCAGGACGGCACCAATCAGAACTACAGCCGCAACTGGGGAACCGAGGGACCGTCCGATGCGCCGCACACACTCCGCATCCGGGAGCGGATAAAGCGAAATCTGATCGCTACCTTAGCCCTCTCTCAGGGCGTCCCGATGATCTCGCACGGCGACGAGATGGGCCGATCGCAGGGCGGGAACAACAACGCGTATTGCCACGACGGCCCGCTGACCTGGATCGATTGGCAGCTCACTCCGGCCAATCGGGAGCTCTTGGAGTTCACTCGTCAGGTGTTCGCGTTACGGCGAGCCGCTCCGGGCCTCAGGCGCCGGACCTTTTTCGACCAAGGATCCAGCGGGGACTCGCCCCACGAGCCTACCTGGCTGTGCGCCGGCGGGGGAGAGATGACGAGCACCGCGTGGGAGGATCCAGCCAACCATCTGCTGGGAATGTTGCTGCTGTGCGATCGATCGGATGAGGCCGACCAACGGGGCCGCCGACTTCAAGGCGATCCGCTCCTCTTGCTGCTCAACGGCGGCGGGCGCACCAAGTCGATTGTCCTGCCTCCCATGACCACACGGGGCACGTGGCGCGAGTTGCTCAACACCTCGCACCGCGACCCGAGGTCACCCACGTTTCAAGAGATAGTCCTCGGACCTCATTCGCTGGCGTTATTGCGCTTCGAGCCACCGGGCTAGAGCTGTCACTCCATTCATCTCGTGGTCGAGAGCGCCTGGGCCACCTGGTCGGGGAAGGCTCGGATGTCGATGGGCTTGGTGATGTATCCATCGAACCCAGCTTCCAACGCGCGTTCGCGGTCCCCGGTCATGGCATGCGCGCTCAGCGCCACGACCCGCAGCTTCGCATGGGGTGATTCCCGGATCTCCCGAAGCAGTGCAAAACCATCTTTTCCCGGCAGCTGAATGTCCATGAGAACCAGCTCGGGGGCGAAGCTCTGGACCGTCTCCAGCAGGTTGTCGCCTCCGGCTAATCCGGTCACTTCGTGCCCCTTGAGGGTAAGAATGGTCCGGAACAGCTTCATGTTGTCGGGACTGTCTTCGACGATCAGAATTCTGGGCACGTGCTATCCATGAGTCGGATGTCATATCAGTACACCCCGGAATCACACCGGGCAATAATCCGGAGGGTCGCCCGCTGATGCGGCCGAGCTCACTAGCCGTAATTGGCCTCGGAGCCATCGGCGGATCACTGGCGTGGCAGGCCCGGCGGGCCGGGGTGTCTCGCGTCGTCGGCTTCTCATCCAATCGAACCGATGGCATACAAGCGCTCAAGGCCGACGCGATCACTGAGCTGGCCGATACCTTCGTCGAGTCTATCCGCGACGCGGAGCTGGTGGTGCTCGCGGTGCCGCCTCGTCCTGCCCTCGACCTACTGGCGGAACTGGCACCGCGGCTCGGCTCCGGCGTCTTTGTGACCGACGTCTGTAGTGTGAAGCTGGAAATCATGAAGCAGGCGTCAGCGGCCGGATTGGGACATCGCTTTGCGGGAGGACATCCGCTGGCAGGAACCCACCAGTCGGGCTTCAGCTCGGCTCGGCCTGACCGGTTCCGCGGCTGTGTCGTGTATATCTGTGAGAGCGACTCGCCAGAGGGACACCACGCAGCCCAGGCGGTCTCCGGATTCTGGCAGCACACACTCGAGGCTTCCCCAATCCGGATCGATGCGGCAGCCCATGACCGTCAGCTGGCCTGGACCAGCCATCTTCCCCAGGCAACGGCAACCGCCCTGGCCAAGGCACTGGCCGACCATGGACTGGCCGGAGTCTCCTTTGGTTCAGGAGCTCGAGACACCACCCGCCTGGCTGCCAGCAGCCCAGAGATGTGGGTGGATATCCTCCTCATGAACCGGGAGCCGGTGGGCGAAGCACTCAGTCAGCTCGGGATCCAGCTCGACGAGCTGCGGCGACTAGTGCTTCGGGGTGATGCCACCGGACTCGAAACCTATCTCAAGGCTGCCCAGGTCTTTCGTCAGGGACTCGATCGATGAAGGTGGCTGGCACCGTTCGAGTGCCGGGCGACAAGAGCATCACCCATCGCGTGCTCTTGTTGGCAGCGATGGCCCGGGGATCGAGCCACATCAAAGGTGCTCTGACCTCACTCGACGCTCGATCGACTGCGCGGGTTCTGCGCCAGCTGGGGGCTGGGGTTTCACCCTTGCGATCCGGGGCCAGCACCGTGCTACGGGGCAGGGGCATCCTTCGACGATCTGCGGAGGTACTCAATTGCGGGAACTCGGGAACGACTACCCGACTGCTGCTCGGCCTGCTGTCGGCTCACCGCTTCTCGGCGACACTGACGGGAGACCGGTCGCTCCGGCGGCGCCCGATGCGGCGAGTCACCGTTCCCCTGGCGACTATG
>DASSED010000222.1:0-2600 GCA_035695405.1 Gemmatimonadales bacterium | reverse complement strand
GCCTGCTGCAGCTCGGCGGTGAGGCGGTCCGCCACCGAGGTGGGCCCCTTGTCGTCCTTCACGTCCTCGAGGAGGATCGCGAACTCGTCACCGCCCAGGCGGGCGATGGTGTCTTCCGGCCGGAGGCAGGCGGCGAGGCGCTGGCTCACCCCGATCCGGAGCTGGTCGCCCACGCCGTGACCCATGCTGTCGTTGACGACCTTGAAGCGGTCCAGATCGAGGAACAGGATCGCGAGCCGCTCGCCACGCCGCTCGGTGCGGGTGAGGGCATGCTGGAGACGGTCCATGAACAGCGCCCGGTTGGGTAGGCTGGTGAGGGGATCGCGGAAGGCCTGGCGGGCGAGTTGATCGAGGCGACGGGGGAACTGGTTGATCTCGTCGGTCTGCTGCTCGATGGTCGCGAGCATCTTGGCGAACGAGGTCATCAGGGTGCCGATCTCGTCCTTCCGGCTCGGGACCGCCGGGATGTCGGAGGCCTTGCTCGCGGTCGCGATCTGGGCCGCGCGCGAGATGGCGGAGGCCACGTCCCACACCACGAAGCCGCCGCCCGCCATCAGGAGGCCGGTGAAGGCCAGGAGTGCCGGCATCGTGAAGGCCTCGGTGTACTGCCCGATGGGCCCTAGCAGCTGACGGACCGGGGCCTGGAAGGCGTAGGTCAGGATCAGCAACGGGATGACGGAAGCCAGGGTCAGCGCGAAGATGACCTTCTGCTTGACCCGTTGGCCGGCAAAGGCAATTTCCCGGTTCAGATCGTCGCTGCTCACGGTTCTCCCTGGTGTCGGTCTAGGCGTGGTGACGCTCTTGGGTTGGCGGGCCAGAGGGAAGCAACTGAAATGCCATTCACTGTTGGCTGATCGGCTCTTCAAGATCAGCCGCTTAGGAGTAAAATCAAAGGGTCTCCAGACCCTCGAGTGTCAGTTTTGCGCAAGGGATTGACGGTATTGAAGAACACATCTTTGCGCGGTGCCTCCACTCGACTCCTGACGAGGCCTGGGGCGGTCGGACCGGTCGAGGGGGTGTGCTATACTCCGCGGGGTTTGGAGTCATTCAGGGAGGCAAGCCTGTGGCAGGGTATCTGCCGGTCGTCATCTATCTGGGGCTGATCATCGCGTTCGCGGTGGTGTCGCTGGGCATGGCCTTCGTCCTGAGGCCCGCCCGCCCCTACTGGAGCAAGCTCGAGAACTACGAGTGCGGCGCAGAGCCCATCGGCGAGGCCTGGGTGCAGTTCCCGGTGGGGTTCTACCTGGTGGCGCTCATCTTCATCGTGTTCGACGCGCTGGCGGTGTTCCTCTTCCCGTGGGCGCTGGTGCTTCGGAGCTTCGGGCTCTGGGCCCTGGCGACGATGGGCCTGTTCCTGGGCATCCTCTCGCTGGGCTGGGTGTATGCGTACAGGGAGGGGATCCTGGAATGGAAATAAAGGCGCCGATTCCGCAGATTCCGCCGGCGGTCTGGACGGAGTTCAAGGACCTGCAGGAGTGGGAGAAGTATCGTCAGGAGCGACCGGAGGGCGACAAGCACTCCGAGCTCTTCGAGAGCGCCACCGAGGGCGTCTACAACTTCCCGGGCGGCTTCGTGGCCACCGGCGTCATCGACGCGGTGCTCAACTGGGCCCGAAAGTCCTCGGTGTGGCCGGTGACCTTCGGGCTCGCGTGCTGCGCGATCGAGATGATGGCGACCTTCGCCTCGCGCTTCGACGTGGAGCGCCTGGGCATGGTCCCGTGGGCCTCGCCGCGGCACTCCGATCTCATGATCGTCTCGGGCACCGTCACCATCAAGATGGCGCCGATGCTCAAGCGCATCTACGACCAGATGCCGGATCCCAAGTGGGCGGTGTCGATGGGGTCCTGCGCGAACTCGGGCGGGCCGTTCCGGCACGGCTACCACGTGGTGAAGGGCGTGGACCGGGTGATCCCGGTGGACGTCTACGTGCCCGGCTGCCCGCCGCCCCCCGAGTCGCTGCTGAACGGACTGCTCCTGCTGCAGGAGCAGATCGCGCACTTCCGGCAGACCGGCAAGCGCGCCGCGCCCACCGCCAAGATCGACTGATCGCGTGACCCACGAGCAGGCGAAGGCCCGGATCCAGGAGCGCTTCGGTGTGGCCGCCGAGGGCGACGGGAGCCTCTTCACGGTGTCGGTCCCGCCCGACCGCTGGCGTGAGCTGGCCGCGTTCGCCAAGGAGACGCTCGGCTGCCTCTACTTCAACTTCCTGAGCGCGGTGGACTGGAAGGAGCAGGGGCTCGAGGTGGTGGCCCGTCTGGAGAACCTCGAGGTGGGCCTGGCCCTCATGCTGAAGACGCGGCTCGGCGCGGGGCAGAGCACCTGCGAGTCGCTGGTGCCGCTCTTTGCGGGGGCCGACTGGATGGAGCGCGAGTGCTTCGACATGTTCGGCGTCCACTTCGAGGGCCATCCCGACCTGCGCCGCATCCTGCTCCCTCAAGATTGGGAGGGTCACCCGCTGCTCAAGTCCTACGCGGTGGACACTCCTCACCCGCCCTATCGCTGACCGGAGGACGACCATGATCCACGAGCTGCGCACGTACACCCTCATGCCGGGCAAGCAGGGCGAGTATCTCAAGCTCAACGGCGAGATCGGTCGCAAG
>DASSED010000221.1:0-10195 GCA_035695405.1 Gemmatimonadales bacterium | reverse complement strand
CCGGGGGGGGGGGGCCTTGCGTGGCCGCTCAAAATCTGTTCATATTCAGTGCAAGCTCTGGTAGCGGAGGTCCCCGCCATCAGAGGAAGACTTCAACCAGGAGAGCGCAATGGCACGATGTTTTACCGGGCTCGCCGCCCTGATCCTGGCCGCGGCACCGGCGGCCGCGCAGGAACCGGCAACCCGCGTCTTCGTCGAAGGACTGGGCGGAGTGGTAGTCCCCACCTTTGATATCAGCGACGTAGCCAAGACCGGCGCCGCCTTCGGCGGCACCATCGGCTACCGGCTGAACGACCGCTGGACCGTGATGGGCGAGTTTGACTACGGCTTCCACCACGACCAGGCCACCGGCGACGCCGACATCCACACGCTGCACTACATCGCCAAGCTGGGATACACCATCCTCCAGCCCAAGGCCGAGCGCGGCTGGGAGGCGCTGATCAACCTGGGCGCCGGCGCGGTCACTTTCGATGTGCAGGACGCACCGCGCAACTTCACCTACTTCGCCATCAACGCCGGCGCCAAGCTGGCCTACAACTTCAACCGTTCGTTTGCCTTCGTGGTGTCGCCCCAGGGCGATATCGCCTTCGGCGACGACGCCGAAATCCTCACCAACAACGCTTGGGTCTGGCCGGTTACCGCCGGTCTCCGGGTGAACTTTTAACCAGCACTGGAGTCACCACTCATGAAACAGCTCGATAACGTCGCCACCCTGCTCCTCGTCGTCGGAGGACTCAACTGGGGGCTGGTCGGCCTGGCCAACTTCGACCTCGTCGCCGCGATCACCGGCGCCGGCCACTTCGGCGAAAAGAACGCCCTCGGAGCCGTCATCTACACCCTCGTCGGCCTCTCGGCGGTCTACCGCCTGGTGAGCTGGAAGGGTACCCAGCGCCGCTTGCAGACCGCGTAATCTTCATCGGGTTCGGTCCGGAACATTTCCGGGCCGAGCCTCCCTCCCCGTTCGGCCGGGCGGAATCATATTCCTTCCGGACCGTCGGACCTCCCCATCCCCGAGACAGCATGCCTCGTCCTGGCTCATCGGCTCGGCGCCTCTCCGATCAAGGGCTGCTCTCCATTGGTGCGCTGTCCGCCGCCACCGGCATTCCGGTGGACACCATCCGCACCTGGGAGCGGCGCTACGGCTTTCCCGTGCCCCTCCGGAAACCCTCGGGTCATCGCGTCTATGCGCTGGAGACAGTGGCTCGGTTGCAGCGGGTGGCGCTGGCGATAGGGCGCGGCCACCGTGCCGCCGAGGTGCTCGCCGCTTCCGACAGCGCGCTGGACTCGCTGCTGCGCACCATCCCCCAAAGGAGTGAGCCGGTTGCTCCTCACCCGGCTTTAACGGTTTCCGTGGACGACGAGTCTGAGGAGCTGCTCGAGCTGGTGCGACGGTTCGACTCGGAAGGTTTGAGGCGGAGGATCGAGGGCGACTGGGCTCGGCTGGGGCCGCTGCAGTTTCTGGAGCGGCGTGCCACTCCTCTGCTCCGCTCGGTCGGCAACGCCTGGGCCGAGGGGTCGCTCGATGTGAGGCACGAACACTTTGCCTCGGCCGTAGTGGGCGACTTCCTCCGGGCGGCGCGGCTCCCTTTGGACCAGCGAGCCGATGGTCCGGTTGCGGCACTCACCACCTTGCCCGGCGAGCTGCACGGCCTCGGTCTCGAGATGGCCGGGCTGGTGTTTGCGTTGGCCGGCTGGCGCTCTCTGTTCCTCGGAGTGAATACCCCGGTACCCCAGATTGCCGCTCTAGCCCGCGAGGTACCGCTCGGCGCTGTCGCGGTGAGCTGCGTGCAGCGGGTCGGAGCTCGAGCCGTCGAGCTGCTCCGCTCGTTGCGCCGCCGAGTGCCCCGTCAGATTCCGATTCTCCTCGGCGGTACTGGCACGGTCGAAAGCTTACCTATCACCGGGATCCATGTATTCGAGGATCTGACCGGGCTGGATCGCTGGCTCCGCGATCGTTTGGCCCACTGACCTCACCGCTCACCGCTTACCTCTTACCTCTTACCTCTTACCGCGTCATCGCCATGACTTCCTTATCCAACCGGCAGCACCACGTCCATGGGCTGACCCGGGCGACCCGCCGCCGCATCGTGACGGTCAACGACCTGATGCAGCAGGGTTATACCTACGAGCTGACCGCGCCCACCGGCCGGAGCTTTCATCCCGGCTTCGAGCCCGACCTCGCACCCAAAGAGATGCTCAGCCTCGGCGTATTCGGCGGCAGGTACATGACCGACTGCAGGGCCGAGTTTCCTGCCAGCTGGTTCGCCGGAGCCAAGCTGTGTTCCGATTTCCACGACCCCAAGCTCAACTACTTCGGCGTGAACGCGTCGCAGCCGCTGGCGGCTTGGCGGCGCAAGGGGTGGATCGCGCCGGAAGATCCGCGCGGCTGGTTCCAGTGGTACTGCCGCTACTACCTGGGTCGGCGCATCGCAGATGACGAGCGCCAGATCAGCCGCTGGCGCGCCATGCGGCGCCACCTGAACCAGCTTCGCAACGCCTGCCGCCCCCGAGACCTGGCCTGCCGCCCCCGCCAGCGGCAAGCGCTGCTCCATTGGGCGTACGACACTCGAAAGCTCTAGACTTATCGCCGCTCTGAGATCTCCGTGACCCCTATTGCCCTGCGGGTCGCATGGAGAAGCGTGAACTCCTGCCCGGCTAGGGCTCATGGGCCGTGCGAGACCCCGCCCGCCTTGCATCTTCCCGAATCTCGTCGTATCGCTTGTGGGAAATCGCTCCGACTGGGAGGTAGACCATGCCCGCGCTTCGCCCCGATCCCACCTTCTACCCATCCGCCAAGCAGGCCGCTGAGGCGCCGGCGGAGGAGCTGGCCTATCTGGCCATGCTGAGTCCCAACGGCTCCCGTCCCGACGCGATCGGCGTGGTGGACGTGAAGCCCGGCTCCAAGTCTTTCGGCCGGCTGGTCGGCCAGTTCGATATGCCCAACCGGGGCGACGAGCTGCACCACTTCGGCTGGAACGCCTGCAGCACCAGCCTCTGTCCCTGGGCCCCGCACCCGCACGTCGAGCGGCGCTACCTCATCGTCCCCGGAATCAACTCGTCCCGCATCCACATCCTCGACACCAAGTCCAATCCCCGCCGGCCCGAGCTGGTGAAGGTGATCGAGCCGGAGACACTGGCGAAGAAGACCCAGTACCAGGCTCCCCATACCGTCCACTGCGGGCCCGACGGGATCTACATCTCCGCCCTCGGCGCACCCGACGGCGAGGGCCCGGGCGGGGTCTTCATCCTCGATCACGAGAGCTTCGAGCCCAAGGGCATCTGGGAAAAGGACCGCGGCCCCCAGCGCCTGGGCTACGACTTTGCCTGGCACCTGGGCCACGACACCACGATCACCAGCGAGTGGGGCTTCCCCAATATGGTGCGCCAGGGCGTCGTCCCCGAGCTGCTCCTGGGGGGCAAGTACGGCAACTCCCTCCACGTGTGGGACCTCCGGAAAGGCCGCCACCAGCAGAGGCTCGAGCTGGGACCGCAATACCAGATGACGCTCGAGCTCCGCCCCGCGCGCGACCCGCGCAAGGCGTACGGCTTCGTCGGCGTGGTGATCTCGCTGGAGGATCTGTCGGCGTCGGTATGGTTGTGGTACAGGGACGGACAGGCGGACGGGCGGATGGGCGGACCGAAAGGCCAGAAGAGTAAGGCTGCGAATGGCGATGGCGAGTGGAAGGTGAAAAAAGTAATCACCATTCCCGCGGAGCCGGCGGATGTCGCCGACCTCCCGCCGCTGCTGCAGGGATTCAAGGCGGTGGCCCCGCTGATCACCGACATCAACCTCTCGCTCGATGACCGGCAGCTCTACGTGTCGTGCTGGGGAACCGGCGAGCTCCGCCAATACGACGTCACCGATCCGTTCAATCCTCGGCTCACCGCCACCACCCAGATCGGCGGGATCGTCCGCCGAGCGGCGCATCCGGCGAATCCGGGCAAGCGACTCAATGGCGGGCCTCAGATGGTGGAATTGAGCCGCGATGGGCGGCGAGTCTACCTGACCAACGGACTCTACTCGCCCTGGGACGAGCAGTTCTATCCCGCGGGCCTGGAGAGCTGGATGGTGAAGCTCGACACCCGTCCCGAGGGCGGGATGGCGCTCGACTCGAAGTTCTTTCTCGAGATGGACCGCGGGGTCCGCTGCCACCAGGTCCGGCTGCAGGGCGGCGACGCCTCGTCCGACAACTTCTGCTTCTCATGACCGTGCTGCTTGCGCTCTTCGCGCTCGGTGCCGGCCACGGGATCAACCCGGCGATGGGGTGGCTCTTCGCCGTCGCGCGGGGTCTGCAGCAGGAGAGCCGGAAGGCGGTGTGGGCGACGTTGGGACCGCTGGCACTGGGTCACGCGCTGGCGATGGTCTTCGCGATCGGGGCGGCCGCCACCATCGGACTGATCCTCCCGCCAGCGGCCCTCCGGTGGGTCATCGCCGCGCTCCTGATCTCCCTGGGCGTCTTCCGGCTGATCCGCTCGCGACACATCGCTTACGGTGGGATGCGGGTGAATCCGGTCGAGCTGACGGTGTGGTCGTTTCTCATGGCGTCGGCCCACGGCGCCGGGCTCATGATCCTGCCGCTGGTTGAAGGAGGCTTGACTCCGATCGGCCACGCACACGCGCTGGCCAGGGCGGCCCTGGGGGTGGGGGTCACCAGCATCGAGGCAAGCGGCGTGACGGCGGCGCTGGTGCACACGGCGGGATACCTGCTGGTCACGGCGATCATCGCGGTGATCGTCTACGAACGCGTGGGGGTCAGATTCCTGCGAAAAGCGTGGGTGAACCTGGATCTGATCTGGGCCGGGGCGCTGATCGTCACCGGCGTGGCCAGCATCTTGTTATAGCGTAGTGAAAATCGGAGGGCCTATGTGGAGCTCGCGTCTCACGTTTCTCGCCATCGGAGTCATTCTCACCACCGCCGCCGTCTCCCGTCCCGTCGATTCCGGCCGAACCCAACACCGGGTCAAGTCGCTGAAGATCACAGTTCTCTCCACTATGCTGGCGGATCGGGGGGTGGGCGAGTGGGGCTTCGCCGCCCTGGTGGAGGCCGACGGCCACCGCATCCTCTTCGACACCGGATATCGCCCGGAGACCGTACTCCAGAACGCCCGCGAGTTAGGCGTCGATCTCTCCAGCGTGACCGATGTGGTGCTGAGCCACCACCACGGCGACCACACGGGAGGGCTTCTGACCTTGAGGCGAGCGCTGGCCGGCAAGACCCCAGCAGCGCTCTCCCGCATTCACGTGGCTCCGGGGATCTTCACCAGCCGCCGCAAACCGGATGGGAACGAGGAAGCGAATCCCACCATCGCTCTCAAATCCGAGATGGAGGCGACCGGCGCGGCTTTCGTGGAGCACCGTAAGCCGGAGGAGATCTTCCCCGGTATCTGGCTCACCGGCCCGGTGCCTCGGCCTCATGCGGAGCGATACTGGGGTGCACCCGAGAGCATCGTGACCAGCAGCGGTCCCGTCACCGACTCCATACCGGAGGACATGGCCCTGATCGTCAACACCGACCATGGATTCGTCGTGGTGGTCGGGTGCGGCCACGCGGGCACCATCAATACCGTGGAGTACGGCCGGAGAATCCTGGGACCCGAGCCGGTGTACGCGCTGGTCGGCGGCCTTCACCTGTTTGCCGCGACCGATTCGGCGCTGACCTGGACCGCGACCCAGCTGCGTAATGACAAGCTGGGCTACTTGCTGGGCGGGCACTGCACCGGGATCGAGGCCGTATTCCGGATCCGCGACGTCGCGGCGCTCGGCCGCAAGCGGGCGGTGGTGGCCGCGGTGGGCTCGTCCTTCGACGCGAGCAAGGGGATCGATCCGCTCGCACTGGCGCAATAGGGCGACTTCATCGCCAAGGGTTCGCTTTGGGATGAGGTGGTATCGGCGGCGGTCCTGCTCCTCCGGGGCGCTGTAGCACTCGTTGCTCGGAGCCCGGGAGCACCCCTGGCACGAGGAGTTCCGCTGTCCCGAGTCCCGGTCTCCTCCCCTCGTGCTAACGCGTCCCCTCCGGAGCAGGAACCACCGCCGGTTCGCAGCGCAATGCTCTGCGACCGCGCGTGACTGTTCATTGGTGGTGACTGTTCGCGTGCCTGTCACTGCTGCCATCGCGCCGGAAATCCCCGCACGTCCACGTGCACGAACGGTCCGTGGGACCTGGTAGGCTGGTACAAGCCGAGCCCGCCCTCGAACGGCTGATACCAGCTCTTCTGCGAGAGAGGCTCGATCACCGCCGCGAGCAGCTTGGCGTCGTCCAGCGTCGCCTGGCCGTCGCCGTTGAGATCATCCATCGTCCCATCGCCGTCCTCGTCCACGTAGATATCGGCCGCGTCGCCGTAGACGTGCCGACTGTAGCGGGTCTCATTCCCGATCGACCGATTGTAGAACGGGGTACGGTAGCCGCTCAGGATGCGGAAGGTGCTGGCGGTTATCCCCGCGCTCCGGACCTCCTCCACCAGCAGCTCCAGCTTGAGCAACAGCCGCTCGCGGATGACCAGATACTTGGGATACCCGCCGCTCTGCTTGGAGACGAACTGCCCGATGGCGAAATGGGGCGCCACCAGCGTGCCCCGATTCTCCTCGGTGACCTCGACGAAGCCGGCCGGCCGGTCGTAGCTCGGGTCGCCCTTGAGCGGCCGGCTCTGGTATTGACCCACCATGAACCCGCCGATGGTCTGAGCCGTCGGCATTGGGACCAGGACGAAGGCGTTGAGGGTGACAGTCTCGCCCGACGCCGAATCGCGCACCCAGATGGGATACAGTCCCTTCGCTTGCGGCGCGGTCCAGCGCCACCGGCTCGGCTCCACTCGCACCAGCCGGCCGGCTGCGGCCTCAGCGGTGTAACGAGCCGTGGAGTCTGTGAGCACCGCCTCCAACGGCACCTGCTCCCCGGGCATGACGAACATCCCCAGGATAGGGAAGGGGCTCACCTCTTCCTTGAACTTGACCGCAAAGGAGATCCGGTCGCGCGAGACGGCCCGCACCGGCGACTTGGGCAGCATTGCGCTATCCGGCTCGGCGGCCAGGGTATCATGCGGATCCTTGGCCCGCGCGGAGTTCTGGTAATGCGTGGTGATAGTGAGCGCAGTCGCTACCAGCAGCACTGCCGCGACGGACAGCCTCATGCTCACCCGCCGACGAGCTGCTCGAGCTCCTTGCATTCGGAGCGATCGATCGGGGCCGGCTTGCCCATGGGGCCCATCGCCCGCGCGTCCTTCTTGTAGGGATCGTCGCGGAAGTTTAGCTCTCCGTCCCGCATGAAGGCGGTGAGATACACCAGGTAGACCGGGACCGGCTTTTCCAGGTCCACCGGTATCGGCTCGACCTCGCCCGAGTCGGCCGGCTGCATCGCTTCGTGGATCTTCTCCTCATCCCAGTCCTTCTGTCCCCGCAATACATACCCCGCCAGCTTGACCGGATCCTCTACCCGCACGCACCCGTGACTCAGGGTGCGCTCCTGTCGGTCGAACAGCCGGTCCGCGGGGGTGTCGTGTAGGTAAATGGAGAATTGGTTGGGGAACATGAATTTCACGTTGCCCAGCGCGTTGCCGGTGCCGGCTTTCTGCCGCACCCGGAATGGAATGTTGCTGCTGTCGAGATCGGACCAGTCGATCGCCTTGGGATCGGTCACCACCTCGTTGCGCGCGGTGTCGACCACCTCGTAGCCATGCTCCGCCAGGTAGTAAGCATTCTCCCGGACCTTGGGGATTACCTCGTCCACCAGGATCCGGCGCGGCATATCCCACTGCGGCCGGAACACGACGTAGGTCATCGAATCGGCAAAGACCGGCGTGGCGTGCCCGTACTCGTCACCCACGATCACCTTCATCGTGAGCACTTCCTTCCCCTTGTCGTAGGCATACAGACGGTAATCCGGGATGTTGACCAGGATGTAGCGCTTGCCGAAATCGCTCGGCAGCCAGCGGTAGCGCTCGAGGTTGAGCTCGATCTGCCGGATGCGGCTCTCGATCGGCACATTCAGCGCCGCCAGGGTCGCGGGACCGGCCGAGCTATCCACCGGAAGACCGTTCCGCTCCTGGAACAATGCGACCGCTTTCGCGACTTTGTCGTCATACACCGGCTTGCCGGCGGCCTTCTTCAATTCCCCCGTCGCCTCGAGTCGATATCGCAGCGCCCCGACTGCCGCACCCTCATCTCCCCGTTGCAGCGCACCGCCTTTCCGCCCCTTCGCTGCGCTCAGGGCAGGCTGTACCGCCGTTCCGCCCATCGGCACGGTGGGCCAGCCACCCTTGGCCTGCAGCTCCCGGTATTTCTTCAGCGCCTCGACCAGCTGCTGGTACTCCCGCTGGCGAGGCCGGAGTGGCGCGATCATGTCATCGAAGCTCCGGGACCGGAGCGATTCCCGAAGCAGGCTATCGATCGACGCACGCCGAGCTTTGATGTACCACCCGTTGTCCACCGCATTGGGATCCAGCCGGCCCGCGAGGAGGTCCGCGCCGTAGTCGAGGAAGCTCCGGGTGAGCCGGAGATCGAGTGCGGCGATCGAATCCGGATCCGGCTCTTTGGCATCTCGCAGATGCTCGAGCTGGACCCGGAGGGCGCCGAGGCCGTAGTCGGCGGCACGCAGTCCCTCCCGCTCGGCGTGACACAGCGTCTCCACCAGGTCGCGGGTGCGGCCCTCGAAGTGCCCATGGTCGATCCACAGCGGGCGGTAGTCTCGATCGGCGTAGACCCGCCGCAGCAAGCGCTGCCGGCCCTCGGTGCGGGACGAGACCGCCGAGCGAATCGAAGCCGCGACCGGGTCCTCGCCCCGATGGCATGCGCTCATGACGAGAGTCAGGAACCCACATCCCAACCCGAGCAGGATCCGGTGCATGGCTCCCCGCCTGGAAAAAGCCCCTATGCGATGTACAGGTCGGCAAACGGTTTAAGGATAGGAGTTTAGGGCAAAGGGCTCCGTGGTGCGGCTCACATGGAGGCGGTAAGGCGGTGAGGCGGTGGTCAGGCAAATCGAGGCTGCTGCAGGGATGAATAGAGTCGCCACGTAAGCTTTCCCGCTTGATCTCGCAGGTCGTCAAGAGTTTTGAAGTCAGATTGAGCCAGCAGCCCGCGATCCCTGCCGAACCTGAGAAGGTAGGAAACCTCGGATAAAGAGCCGAGACTTATGTCGAGATAACGTCGTAGCTCCCGCGGACCGCGCTTGGCGGAACCTTCGGCTATGTTGGTCGCTACCGAGATGGCAGCACGACGAACTTGGGCGGTGAGCCCGTAACGTTCCTGAGCAGGCCACCGCTCAGTCAGATCATAGACTTGGAGCGCAAGCTGGTGAGCCATTTTCCAAGCGTCGAACCGCTCGTACGGGAGCATGAGAAAACGTAGGGTGAGGTCGCGCTTTCTACCTCATCATTTTCCTTACCGCCTTACCGCCTTACCGCATCCACGCCGCCGCCGCGACGTTGGCGAGATTCAAATCCGGCAGCTTGGCCCGCAAGTCATCCATGTTCTTGATCCCCTCCTTCAATAGGAAGGACCGGGTAACCAGCACCCCGGGAAACACGACCTGGTTGCTGCGGAGTTGACCGGCCAGCTGGAGGGCCAGGGTGCGGGTTACCGCGGCGCCCACCGCGGCGGGGTCAGTTGTAGCGGTGGCCTTCCAGGGGCTGTCCTTTCTGGTCATCAGCTCGATGTCGGCGTTCGAGATATCGATCCCGTACGCGGCGACCTTGGAGCCCAGCTGGTTCTGGTCGATGGCGGTAACGGCGCCCTTGGTCAGCTCGTCGTAGGGAGCGAACACGGCCTTCACCCCCGGATGGGCCTTGAGCGCGGCGGCGGCGAGCCGCGCGTTGTCGGCCGCCACGGCGTGACTGAACTTCCCGACCGCGAACTTCTGGTCCCACCTGTGGTCGGCGACGAACTTCTTCCATATCACGTCCCGCCGCTCGAGCGGGGCGATGACGAATGGGTTCACATAGCCGACGGGCACGCCATCCCCGATGTCCTGGGCCATCTGGGTGAGCACCAGGCTGGCGAGATCGGCGTCGTTCTGCGCCGTCTCGACGGCCTTGGGGGCACACTCGGCGACCTTGACGTCGTAGACGACGACCGCGATGCCGGCGCCGGTGGCCTGGTTGATCAGCGGGCACATCGCGGGCGATCGGCCATGGTCCACGATGATGCCTGCGACGCGGGACGCTATTGCCGATTTCATGTCGGCAACCTGCTTGGCATCAT
>DASSED010000220.1:0-3164 GCA_035695405.1 Gemmatimonadales bacterium | reverse complement strand
CTCACTTCAACGACCAGGCTGAGCGGTATGCAACCGGAAGGCTCCGCCAGGTGTACTTCTATCCCAACCAGCTGATAGGACATACGGAACGGGAGTACCAGCCGGGCCAGGTGCGAAAGCCTCGCTGAGCCTGGCGCGGGCCTGCCTTGCATGTCCCTGCTCGGCACCCCAACTTGGGGTGCGTTTGAATCACCCCCTTCCGGAGACTTTGATGAAATGCCTTGCTGCTGCCGCGAGCCTCGCGCTGTTCGCGTGGCCGCTCCTTGCCCAGGACAACCCCTTCAAGCTTCCCAAGAACAAGGTCAACGCGATTCAGGTCAATTACGCGTACAGCGGAGACATGAAAGGAAGCGGTGAACGGGCCATTTCCAAGGACAAGATCGTTTCCCACGAGACCACCACCTCCACGATGTTTGGCAAGACCACGAGCAATGACACCTGGAGCCTCTTCACACCCGACTGGAGCTATACGGCCGACCTGACCAAGAAGACCGGCGTCAAGCATCCCAACATGATCCCTTACATGGAAAAGGCTTATGACGGGCTGGATGGGGCCTCAAAAAAACGGCTGCACCAGAACATGCAGGACATGGCGCAGATGCTCACCCGGGCGTTCGGCACCCAGGCTCTCACCGGCATTGAAAAGG
The DNA here is from genome assembly GCA_035695405.1 of Gemmatimonadales bacterium. Lineage (GTDB taxonomy): Bacteria > Gemmatimonadota > Gemmatimonadetes > Gemmatimonadales > GWC2-71-9 > CAVVWJ01. Next base: position 2,517 of record DASSED010000220.1, on the reverse strand, counting down.
GTCAAACCAAGACCTTCGCCGGAGAGAAGTGTGAGGAGCGCTCCTTTGCCGGGTTCTCGGTCTGCTCTATGGAGGACGCGCCGGCGATTCCGCTCCATCTAGAAGGAAACCTGTTCTGCGTGAACTTCGAGGAGACTGCCACCTCGGTGAAGCGGGGCGAACCGCCCGCAACGGCGTTCGAGCCGCCCGCCGGCATCACGTTTCAGAGCGACACCAACTTGGCCCACCCCGATAGTATGGCCCGCGGCTTCGTGACCTACCTGGCCAGTCAACAGCTTGCGGATTCACTCGCGAAAGCCAAGGCGGAAATGGCCAAGCAGGCTCCCGCCAGTACGGCCAATGCGGGCGGCAATGAGCACCCGCGGGAGCTGACGCCCGAGGAAAAGGAGCAGCAGCGCAAAGCCTGTGAGCAGCTCAAGAACTTCGATTTGGGGAAGGCAATGGCTGATGCGGGGAAATCGGTGGTCAAGGAAGCGTTGAACGAAGCGGCCCAGGAAAAGGAGGCCGAGGCAAAGAACAGCGCAAAGAATAAGATCAAGGGACTGTTCAAGAAGCCCCACCTATGAGCCTTGCCGTAGGCAATCAGGAGGTCCGGTGACCACGTAAGCCGCCCGGTCACTGACGTACCGGGCCGTGATGTCACCGGAGCTCTCCGAGCTCCGGCTTCTAGCTTCGCGAATGCGTGTCAGAAAAGGCTGTTGCGTCAGCGATCCCCGGTCCACCATGAGCCAGTCCGAGCACTGGTACGTGTCAGGGGCCGCCGCCGATCATCGGACTCGCTCCCGTTTGAAATAGTAGTGGGTCCGATGATCCTCCCTCACTATCCCTGCCAGCTCCCAATGCTCGTCGCCCAACCCATTCAATTCCCTTTCGGTCAGGAGTCCCTCCGTGGTCAGGTCACGGACCACGTCTTTGTACTCCCAGCGGGGCTCGATAGCCACCCAGGGTGGATCGATCCTGGGGCCACGGGACTCCTCGCGCCGGGGAGGAAATGGGATCTCGACTGTGGGGGTCATACTGGTTCCTCCCGCGTATCAGGAAAGGGTGGTGTTCGATCTATGCCACAGAAGAGAGTACCCCGGACTCATGAACGGCGTCGACGCGCCCGGGCCCGCTTGGAGTGGGCGGCAACCGCGACTGACGCGCTGGCCCAGCGCCCAAGCTCATCCGAGTCCTCCAGCACATCCTCAGGCACTTGGTAATACTGCATGACCTCACCGTCGGGCCCGTAAGGCTGGAACGGGATCATACCGCGTTGCTCGAACCAGGGGCGGTTGCTGTCGTCCACCTTGAAGTACAAGGTGTCCTCGTCGATCAACGCAAAAAAGTGCTCGCGTGCGTAAATACCCACGCCGCCAAACATCCGTCGGTCGTGAATTCCCTGAGTGGTTCGCCTGAGTTGCTCCAGGACGAAAGTCCGGAAGGTCGAGTTGACGTCCCTCCGGGCAATGAATCCATCGGCGCTGGTGGCGGCATAGACGATGATCTTCCTCATCTTCTCACACTCCTCGAGCCGATGTTGCTTTCGGCCGCGTCGGGGTCATGGTGGTGATCACCACCACGCTGACCAGCACCAAAATAGTGCCCAGAAGTGTTCGCCGGTCCAATGCCTCGCCGGCAAAGAAATATCCCAACAGAACGGCCACAACAGGATTCACATAGGCAAAGGTTCCGACTTTGGTGGGCGACTCGCGATGGATCAGCCAAAGATAGGCCGTAAACGCGATGATCGAGCCTGGTATCGTCAAGTAGAGCAACGCGACCCATGCAGCCCCCGAGACCACTCCGGGATGAAAGTCGCCCCATTCGCCCAAGAGCATGGAGGTGAAAGCCAACAGGATTCCGCCGATGAGCATCTGGATGCCCGAGCTCATGACCTTGGATGGTGGAAGGGGCAACCGGCGAGTGAGTACGGAAGCCACCGACCAGCTCAGGGCGGCGACGATGAGTGCCAGACCGCCGACGCGGTCGATCGGTGCACCGCCCAAATTCAGCGACCGGCTCATCAGTACGGCGACTCCGCCGAGTCCGATCCCCAGTGCCAGGAACAGCCGCACGGTCAGTATCTGGGTCCGAAGGACGAGGATCTCCGAGACCGCCATGAACACTGGAGTCGTAGCCAACATGACCGCGGCAAGACCTGATGGTACCCGTCGCTCAGCCCAGAACAACAGCCCATAATCCAGAACGAAGATTAAAAAGGCGAGCAGAAGCGCGGAGATCCATTGTCCCCTCGACGGTCTCCGTTCTCCTCGAATGATGCTCCAGCCGTAGAGCGCTACTCCCGCCATCAGGAATCGCATGGCTGCAAAGAGGAACGGCGGAACCTCGCGCACCCCAATCCGGATGGCGAGGAAGGTCGAACCCCATACCAGATAGATGATCGCGAAGGCCAGGACGGTTTTCCATCGCGGTGATGCAGTCTCGTGCATCGCTTCATATTCGCCGCTTGCCTGACCCCTCGCAGGGGGCGACTTTTCACCCATGGACCTCGATCTCCTGATCTCGGAGCTGGTC
>DASSED010000219.1:0-4772 GCA_035695405.1 Gemmatimonadales bacterium | reverse complement strand
ATCGCCACCGGCCGGGTTGGCCGAGGCAACGTTAGTGACGTTGTTCCACATGTCGGGCAACGCTACCGGCTTCACACAGTCCGAGTGGCCGCTCTCGGATGCCTTTGCCGTGGCGGTTGCGTTGATCCTCATCGTGTTAATGCCCAATGTCCGGGCAAACCAAGTTGGGATATTGCCACCGGCGTACGAAGCCTTCACTTCCCGGTTCGGGACGTCGACTTCGACGGTTACCTCGGGATCGGTGATCTGAACCCGGTGAACCTGGTGGAGCTTGGCATACTCCCGCGCTCTCGCCTCTGCGATGCCAACGTAATCGGTCGTGGGGTCGCCGATGAGGAAGACGCTCGCACCGGCGAGCGCGGCCGCATCCATGGCCCGCTGTGCCTCCGCCTTGGAGGCCTTGATCATGCCGTAATCGATGGCCATAGCGCTCATCCCCAGTGCGAGGGCCATCATCAAGGCCATTAGGGCCAGTGTGGCACCACGCTCAGCCCGGCGGGGGCCCGGACCGTTACTGCACCTCATACGACTCTCCTTCGTTCTAATGCTCCTGTCTCTCTTGATAGGCTTTGCCCCACGAGGTGTCCGAGGGGCTACTCAACTTCATCTGGCCGCTCCACTTCCAATCTGTCGGCTCGCCGGTCGGGAGCAAGGCGGGTGTGTCGCTCGGAAGGACCAGCTTGGGTGATACCAGCACCAGCAGCTCGGAGCGATTCTGGCGCGCGTCCTTGGAGCGGAAAAACTGTCCCAGGATCGGGATATCTCCCAGGAATGGGATCTTGGTCGTGTTATTGGTCATTCGATTGTCCACCAGCCCGGCAATCGCCAGGTACTGACCGTTCCGCATCTCGACCTCGGTCTCGGTCTTCCGGGAAATCAAACTCGGAATCGTGAATCCACCGAAAACCAGGGGGTTGGAGAAGTCCAGCGCCGAAACCTCGGGAGCCACCTTGAGGCGGATGCTTCCGTTCCGAGTAATACTCGGCGTGAACTTGAGCCGAATCCCGAATTCCTTGAACACGATGGCCACGGCATTATTCCCACCTCCCCCCTGTACTGAAGGGTAGGGGAACTCGCCGCCGGCCAGGAAAGTCGCCTCTGTGCCCGGCAAGGCGATCAGATTGGGCTCAGCCAGGCTCTTGAGCAAACCCTTGGAGGTTAGCGCCCGGATCAGGAGCTCGATGCTGGCATTGGCGTTGAAGAGGCCGAGATCCACTACACCATCGGAGAAGCCTCCCGTCTGGGGAAGTGTGTTGGCCGTGCCGATCCAGTCGCCATTGCTGTTGAGATCCTGAGGGTTAAGAATCGCAAGCTGGCTCCGGAACTCCTTGATGACGCTCTTGTTGACCTCGGCAAACCGAACCTTCAGCAATACCTGAATGGCTTCCGGCGTGGTGAGATTATCTACGATGGTGGCGCCCGAGCCCTTGGCAATCTCGACGGCGCGACTGGCCACACTCGCATCGTGGACCTGGCCCGACAGGGTCACGACGTTCCCGCTGGCCACAACGTCGATCCGCTCGCCCGGGAGCACCGAGCTGAGATAGCGCTGCAGCCCCGGTGCATCGGCGGTCACTTCCACCGAATAGAGCTTGATAGTCCCGGTGTTGTCCCACAGGAACAGGCTGGTGGTTCCGAGTGTCTTTCCGTTGATCAGGATCTCGGTAGGAGACACCACCACAGCCTCCGCAACGGCAGGGTCGCCGATAGAAAAGCGCTGGATCGGCGTGGTATTGACCAGAAGAGCCGAGGCACCCTTCGAGACGGATACAACCTGTTCGGGGGAGCGAACCACCCGCTGCGCCTGACAGGGCACAACCACAACCAAAAGCTCACAGAGGAGAAGAGCGCAGGCGAAACACCACCGCCCGGCCTGATTGAAGGGGTCGGCTGAACCGCGGCGGAGGAAGCGCACGAAGTTTCCACTTGGTAGAGGTCAGGGTTGTTTCTGGAACGTGGTGAGGGTGCGTTGGCCGCCTCGATATCCCTCGACGACCGTCGGATTGGACCGGGGAACCTCGACCGGGCGGGGGGATCGCTGGGTCCGGTTGGGCCTGGCGGTGCCAGCGTCGGTTGCATTCAGCTTGTCCGACCGCGCTCCACTGGTGCTCACGGCAAGAGTGTCGAGCGTGTTTCGCAAGGCGAGTTGGAGGCGTCCCTCCTTGGTGGCCAGCGCGAGCAGCTCGGCGTCATCGGGTGACACCAACAGGGTGATCACGGTGACAGTCTGTGGCTTACCCTCCTTGTCCCTAGTGACCGACTGACCCGCCGCGAGCGTCTGCACGTTTTGCAGCAGCGTTTTGGTGATGGCTTGAGGGCGGTTCGGTCCCTTGTCGAGGGTCAACAACACATCGACCCGAGTCCCCGGCAGCACAAAGCCGGCAACGCCGATGATCTCGTCCACCCTGACGCTCAAGGCCCGCATACCGTCTCGAATGATGATGGGGAGACCGCCCCCGGCATCCTTGGTGGACATCTTGGTTGCGAGCAGCGGCTCGTTCTCGGCCACAGGTGTAATGACCCCTCTTCCGACGGCGTCCTTGACTGACCGGATGTAGCCGGGGGGGACTGCATCGCCAGGCCAGCTGACGACTTTGACGTCGCGCTCGGTCACCACTGCGCCCACCGGCAGGGCCCGCGCGGTGAGCACGATGTCCACCTTCTTGGGCTCGGCTGCCATCAGCGGGGTGGTCCGCTCGCGGAGATACCGCAGCGCAAGCAAGGCGGCGACGATGCCCGAGGTGAGCGCCAGGGCAAGCATGAACCAGGGCCGAGATTTTCTCATGTTAGTTGTCCCACTCGCTTCGCATGGTGGCCTGGGTGGAGATGGTCACCACTGAAGGCGCGCCGGCCCACCCGAGCAGCACACCCACGAGACCCATCCGATGGGGGGTCGAGACACTGACCGTCGTCTCGCCGGCCTCGTGAAAAACGCCGGAGAACTGGATAACCGCGGAATCGACTCCGGAGAGGGCGAGCCGCTCCTCGATCTTTGCCCTCACGTCATCCTCGGTCTGAATAGCGTTGTCCTGGACCACCGCATAGCGAGCCCCCTCTCGGGCAGCATCGGTGATCGCCTGCTTGATGTTCCAGGCGCGGCCAAACTCAAGGATGCCGGCGATGAAAAAGAGGATGAGCGGCAGGACCAGGGCGAACTCGGCGAGCGCCTGGCCCCGCTCGCCCTGTCGGCCGCTGCAGACACTGAGCTTCATAGACGGACCGTTTCTCCGAACCACCAGATCAGAGTCCCGATTGCAATGGGAACCCCATAAGGGATCGTCAACAGTGGGACAGCCTCTTTGCGGATCGGGGCGGCGCTGCCTAACGTGAGCCAACCCTTGATCAGATCGACCGTGTTAACCACTAACAGGGGCAAAAGACCCCTGCGGCTCACGACGACCAGCGCGAAAGCCGCCCCCAGTACCGCGATCAAGCCCAGAGCGCCCAGGATCTCGCTCGAGCCCAGGAATGCCCCCACTGCAGCCAACAACTTCACGTCACCGCCACCGATTGCCCGCAAAAGATACAGCACCAGCGCTATACCGAACCCAATCCCGAACCCGCCGAGACCTTGCAGGACGTGATCGATCCCGAGCAGCGCCCTCAGAGCCAACGCTACCAGGAGCCCGCCGACCGTCAGCGGATTAGGGATCCGATCGGCGGTGGCGTCCCACCAGGCAGCGGTGCATACGAACAGGACCAGCAATGCGCCCGCCGCTGCCTGGACCATCCTCGTTTAGATCAGGTAGCGTTGGCGGCTGCGGTAGCCAGATCCGCATTAGCCTTGTTGAAAATCGTCTTGATCGAGACGCCCATGCCCTGAATCAGGAGCACGACCCCGATGACGATGAGTCCGAGCAGCAGGGCATACTCGGAGAGTCCTTGACCCGACTCATCGTTCCAGAGCTTTCTCGCCAGTGCGATCATACAGCTAGTCCTCCAGTGCAGATAAGGTGGTACCTCAGGGATACATCATGGACATCTACTGTGAAAAATCGATATCGAGCCGGGGGAGATCCAGCCGACGAGATACAGCAAGTTGCTTGGTAGTTCTCGTGCTGCGGGATTTTTTCGGTACACAGATATAGCATCCATCGCCTGGCGTCGCCAGTGACTAAACGGGGGAGACTTTATGTGGATAACCAGCGACGCGCAATGATATACCTCAAAGACCTCGAGTCCGCTAGTGCCATCGTCGCGGCATCTTGACAGTGAGTCCGCAGGCACGGGCGTACATGGGCAGGTGTTTCGCCTATATTGGCCTGCATAGCGGCAGCGCGGCCGCACTCTCTCTTAAGCGAAATCAATGACTTTCAAAGAGTTGGAAGCAGCTGCACCGGGTTGCGTGCCGGTGGCGGATGCGCCGGGGAAAGCCGTAACCCGATCCTGGGCTCCCTCGCCCACAGCTCTGGTGTTCCTGCTCGTCGCGCTCGTTGTGCCGATACTGCTGCAGCACCCGCTCTTGAACTCCGATGGTGATCTGGCCAGACACTTGGCCCATGGCCGGTACATGCTCGAGCACGGAAACGTGATTCGGAGCGACCCATTCTCCTTCACTCGACCTGGCGCGCCGTTCGTCGGCTTCGAATACGGTAGTCAATTGCTCTACGCCCTCGCCGAGCGAGCGGGAGGTCTCGCTGGTGTAGCAGTTCTAGCAGGTTTGCTGATCGCGCTCACCTATACGCTGCTGATGCGGTTCCTCCTGTCCCGTGGAGTGGACCCGCTCCTCGTATGTCTCACCCTCGCCATGGCAGTGGTGCTGGGAATCGGAC
>DASSED010000218.1:0-5187 GCA_035695405.1 Gemmatimonadales bacterium | reverse complement strand
CCCGGGTCTCGCCCACGTGGACGTCCACTCGCTCGGCCCGATCGATCTGATTCATGATCCCGTCCAGGGCCTCGGGATCGGTCGCCCGATAGTAGCGGCCGCCGGTGCGCTCGGCGATCCGTTCCAGAGCCAGCTCATCGCGTCCGGTCAGCCTCGGCGCCGTACTGCCGACCCGCCACACGCCGTTCAGGGGAATACTCGTCGTGTCCCGCGTGCTGAGCCCGATTGCCTGAATTCGAATCCCAAGAGCGCGGGCCGCTTCCGCCGCGACGAGCGGTGTGGGTTGGCCAGTGTTGTTGGCGCCATCCGTGATGAGCACGATGGTGCTGGCCTTGACCGGCAGGTCCTTGAGCTGACCCAGGCTCAGCGCCAGCGCGGTACCGATGGCGGTTCCGTCCGGCAACATCCCGATGTCTACCCGGCCGAGCATCTTCTCCAGCAGAGCGACTTCGGGGGTCAACGGCGCCTGGAGGAAGGCACGGCCCGCGAACAACACCAGTCCAACCAGATCCCCCTGGCGCCGGCGCACGAACTCCGTCACCACCTTGCGGGCCACCGCAAGCCGGTTGCCGGGCTGAAAGTCCCCCGCCTTCATGCTGCTGGAGATGTCCAGCGCCAACATGATGTTCCGGGAACGGAGCCGGATCTCTCGCAGGTCCTTCGGGGTCTGGGGCCGCGCCAGTCCGATCACCAGCAAAGCCAGCCCTATCACCCGGAGGAGGGGCAGAATCTTTCTCCAGCGCCCCCGAGTGGAGCTCGGTACCCCGGCAAGAAATCCGAGCGCGGGAAGCGCCAGTCGCGCAGTTGGAGGACGCCGCCGGATCCGCCAGAGTTGGACCGCGTAGGCCAGAGGAAAGAACAGAAGCAGGAGGGCCCAGGGATCAGCGAAGCGCATCGATCTCCTCCGGGCGGGCAGCTGCCTCGTGCCACAGCCGCAGCAGGCCCCGCGCTCGCTCGAGATAGTCGGCTGCAGCGGCTGAACCGGGGCGGTACTTGGCGAACTTCACCATATCCGCTTCTTCGAGTAGGTCTGCCAAGGCGTCGCGACCGTGGGATTCGGTGAGATTGGGTGGCAAGGCCCAGAGCAGCTCGGCGCTGGTGCGCTCTCGGGCCGGCACTCCCTGGGCCATCTCGAGGTAGTCTCTCAGAACATCGACGGCGGCCTCATAGTGACGAGCGACCTCTCCCCGTGCCGGCCATCCTGCCTGCTCGATTCGATCCAGCTCTGCCAGCGCTTGCTGGTAGGGGGTGGTTGGCTCCGGCACAGGAGCAAGCGAGGGTGGTGCCGGTGCCACCACAAATGAATCTCTTCGCTTCCTGCGCCACCACCACATGCCCCCGAGCGCAAGCGCGACAATCGCCGCGAGCAGCATCGGCCGGACATCGCGACGAGTACCCGGCTCCAGCTCCTTGATGTCCTTGAGGGACGGGTTGCCCGCGGGAAGCAGAGGGACGATCTCCACGAAGGCCGAGTCGCTGGAGAGAGTCGCGCGCTGCACGCCTTTGACGGCGCGCATGAAGGGAACTCCAAAGATCGGGATGGCGCGGTGCCCGGTCCGATAGAAAGCCAAACGCGCGGTGCCGTGGAAGATTCGGTCCAGGGTCCGGGTCATCTTGTCCACCGACAGCAGCCTGACTCCGGGTGGAAGCTCGGTTACCGGCTGGGGTATGGTGTCGAACAGGAGATCGCGCTCATCGAGCCGCACCCGGAATCGCACCGGGACCGTGTCACCTACAGTGGCCCGGCTCACTTCCGGCGTGATCTCAAAGGACTGATTGTTGACCACCTGGGCGTGAGCGGAATCGAGAGCTGCAAGACCAGGCAGCTGCATCAACAGGAGACACACAAGCACTCGCGATGGACTCATCGTCAGTGGCGCTGCGCCCGCTCCCGGCGCCGGAAAAAGCCGAGCAGCGGCTCGGCGTAGGAACGTCCGGTTTCGAGTCGCACCAGATCGGCTCCGCCGCGCTGCATGTCCTGCTGCAGCGACCGGTCGAACTCCGCGGCACGATCCTGAAACTGCTTCCGAATTGCCCTGCTGCTGGTATCGATCCAGGACCAGGATCCGGCCTCGGCATCGTACAGCGCCATCAGTCCTGCATCGGGGAGCTCGCGCTCCCGTGCGTCGAACAGCTGGAGCGCAATGACGTCATGACGAAGGGAGAGCCGCTCCAGGGCCGGCTGATATCCGCTGGCCAGGAAGTCCGAAACCAGAAAGATCACGGAGCGGCGTCTGAGGATTTGGTCGGCAAACTGGAGCGCCGCGGCCAGATCGGTTCGAGTGCCGCTGGGCTCGAAGGCGAGGAGGTCATTGATGACCCGGAGCGCGTGGCGTCGCCCGCGGCGAGGCGGAACGAACCGCTCCACCCGGTCGGTGCACCAGACCGCCCCGATCCGGTCGTTGTTCCGAGCGGCGGCCAGCGCCAGAACCGCGCAGACCTCCACCGCCAGAGCCTGCTTGGTACGCAGCCGGGTGCCGAATCGTTCCGATGCACTGGCATCTACCAGGAACATCACCGTCAGCTCCCGTTCTTCTAGGTACCGCTTCACATACGCGGCGCCTAAACGGGCCGTGACATTCCAGTCGATGGTTCGGACATCATCGCCCGGCTGATACTCGCGAACCTCGGAGAACTCGACTCCGCGGCCGCGAAAGGCGCTGGAGTACTCCCCGGCAACGATGTCACGCACGAGGTGACGGGTAGTGATCTCCAGCCGCCGAACCTCCTGCATTACTTCTTCGGGGCTCATGGCACTGGGACGTTCTCGAAGATCCGCTGCAACATGGCGTCAGGCCCGATGCCCTCGGCATCGGCCCGGTAGGTCAGAAGAATGCGGTGGCGGAGCACGTCGTGGCCCAGAGCCTTGATGTCCTCCGGGATGACGTGGCCGCGGCCGGACAGGAAGGCATGCGCCTTGGCCGCTCGAATCAGATTGATGGCCGCCCGAGGAGAGGCGCCATATTCGATCAACGGAGCCAGATCGGCGAGCCCCGCCGACTCGGGATTGCGGGTGGCTCCGATCAGGTCGAGCACGTACTCCTTGATGCGACCATCCACGTACACCTCATTCACCCCACGCCGCATCCGGATAATCTGCTCCGGCGTCAGCACCTGGCGTGCGGTGGGCTCCGGGCCGGCGGTCATCCGATCCAGCACCTCCCGCTCCTCGCTTCTGGCGGGGTAGGTCACGAGCAGCTTGAACATGAAGCGATCGACCTGAGCCTCGGGCAGGGGATAGGTGCCCTCGTGCTCGATGGGATTCTGGGTGGCCAGCACCAGGAACAGCTCGGGGAGCGGGAAAGTCTGGCCCCCGATGGTTACCTGCTTCTCCTGCATCGCCTCAAGCAAGGCGCTTTGCACCTTGGCCGGCGCGCGGTTGATCTCGTCGGCCAGAAGGATGTTGGTGAAAATGGGACCCTTCTGGACCCCGAAGTCTCCGCTCCGCTGGTTGTAGATCATGGTGCCGATCAGGTCCGCCGGGAGCAGATCAGGGGTGAACTGAATCCGATGAAACCCGCTGGCGATGGTTGCCGCCAGAGTTCGCACCGCGAGAGTTTTGGCCAACCCCGGAACGCCCTCCAGCAGCACGTGGCCATCGGCCAGAAGCCCAATGACCATCCGCTCGAGCATGGCCCGCTGTCCCACCACGACCTCACCGATCTCCTGCAGAATCTCACCCAGCTGCCGGCTCTCCTCTGCCAGGCGCGAGCTGTCCTCGGGCGGAGCCTCGGCGCGAACCCCCGCAGCCGAATGACTGATCTGCGTCATCGTGCAGCTCCCGCCGCAGTGATCTCACCCCGGCTCGGCTCCCTCACAGTGACGGGCTCCTTGGCCTTGTGTCGAACCATCCGATGCTGCCAGGCGTCCAGGTAGGTGTACACCACGGGAGTGATGTACAGCGTGATGATCTGAGAAAAGAGCAGCCCACCTACCACAGCGACGCCGAGCGGGCGACGCGATTCGGCCCCAGCGCCGTGACCCAGCGCAATCGGCAGGGTGCCGACCAGGGCAGCCATGGTGGTCATCATAATGGGGCGAAACCTGACGCTCGCTGCCCGGAGAATGGCGTCCCGGGCGCTGAGCTGGTCCCGCCGCTCGGCGTCGATGGCAAAGTCGATCATCATGATGGCGTTCTTCTTCACGATACCGATGAGCATGATGATGCCGACGAAGGCGTAGATGCTGAGGTCCAATTGGAAGATCGTCAGCGCCAGCAGGGCCCCGAATCCGGCAAACGGAAGGCCCGAGAGGATGGTGAGCGGGTGGACGAAGCTCTCATAGAGGATGCCGAGTACCAGGTAGATCACCAGAATGGCCAGCACCAGCAGCACGAGAAGGCCCTGCTGCGCCGCCTGGAATGCCTGTGCCGTTCCGGCAAAGCTGGTGCTGATGGTCGAGGGGAGCACTTGGCGCGCCGCCTCCTGGACCCGGCCCACAGCGGTTCCGATCGAGGTTCCCGGAGCCAGGTTGAATGAGAGCGTCACCGAAGGCAGCTGCCCCGAGTGGTTGACGGTCAATGGTCCGATGCCCGGGGTGATCTTGGCCAGGCTTCCGAGTGGGACCGCGACACCGTTCCTGCCGGAAATGTGGAGCAGGTTCATGGCCGAGAGGTCGCGCTGGTACTGAGGCAAGAGCTCCAGGACAACCCAGAACTGGTCATTGGGGGTGTAGATGGTGCTCACCTGGCGTGCCCCATAGGCGTTGTACAAGGCGTTCTCGATCTGGTTGACGTCGACGCCCAGTGCGGCAGCACGATCCCGGTCGATACTTACCTGCACCTGCGGGTTCTTGATCTGCAAATCGCTGGTCACGTCGGTGAGACCCGGCACGTCGTGCAGCCGCTGCTCCAGCGCCGCCGCCCCCTGATACAGGGCTTCATTGTCGGAGCTCTGGACGGTGAACTGGTACAGGCTCTTGGAGGCGCGCCCCCCGATGTTGATGACCGGCGGGTTCTGGATGTACACCCGGAGTCCGGGAACGGCGCCGAGCTTCCGGGTGAGCGAGCGGGCCACCTCATCGGCCGTCATCTGTCGTTTATTCGGCGGTTTCAAGTGCATGATCAGCCGGCCCTGATTGATGGTGCTGGCCCGGCCGCCCGCCCCCACCGTCGACATGAACCCATCGACGTTGGGATCCTCTTGGACGATTGCGGCGGCCGCCTGCTGGTAGCGCACCATGGCGTCA
>DASSED010000217.1:0-10586 GCA_035695405.1 Gemmatimonadales bacterium | reverse complement strand
GAGATAGTTGTTGGACCCCAGCATGATCCGCTTCTGACCGTCAATGACTACGACGGTGTCCTCCGATTCTGAGATCGGATTGAAGTACGGATATAGACCCACGGCCTGCAACTCACGCGCTTTGGTAAACTGTCGGCACTTCTCGAACAGCGCGACTTGTTGAAGCTCTTGTGTGTCCACGGTCCCTCGGCCAGGAGAGGAGGTTAGTAATCCTCAGATCGTTATGTCGCTGAACGGCTTAAACTAGTGGTGCCCGGTGGAGGGCACAAGCCGGAAAATAGCCCTGTTTTCCCGTATCCAGGGGCAAGACCGGAGCAAGGTGCGCGCCGCTTTACCTGGAGTTTCGCTCGATTAGCTTTGGGGTTCCCTCCCCCCGTTACCCAGGTGCAGATTCTTGCTCGGCCTGTCTCGCTGGATGACGGTGGCGGCTCTCCTCGGGCTGCTGGTCCCGTCCGCTCTGCAGGCTCAGTACCCACGCGCGCGCCGCGGTCAATTCGAGGTTTCCGGCCTCGATTTTCGACCTGACGGAGCTTGGCGCAAGCGTGTCGCGGCTATCCGCAGCTCGCGGCAGCGCTGGCTTCGCCAAGGGACGATGGCCGCACTCAATCTCGCCTCCCCAGCGTCTCCCGGGAAAGTCACGGGCCGGGTGATCGTGCCCGTCATCCCCATAGCCTTCCAGAACGTCGCCCCGCCCTTTCCGCGGGGCCGCTACCAGGATGTGATCTTCGGGCCCCGCCTCGCCAACCGTCCCTATGACCTCAAGACGTTCTACGAGGAGCTCTCGAATGGCAACCTCACCGTCGAAGGTCGAGTCTTTGATTGGACCCTGGCCGATTCGTCGGACACGTATTACGAGGATGGCTGTAATGGCATTGGAGTACTGGCTCCCTGCCCCCAGCGGACGGTAAGCCGGTTCGGCGAGCTGCTGCTCCGAACCCTGGACGCGGTATCCGGGAGTTCAACCGCGACGGTCTGGTCCGATTTCGATAACGACGGCCCCGATGGCATCCCCAATTCAGGCGATGACGACGGCGTGGTCGACTTCGTCAGCTTCATACAGGCGGACCAGGATGGAGCCTGCCCCGACTCACCTCATATCTGGGCTCATCGATTCGTCATTCGAGCCTGGAACGGCGGCTCTCCGTATGTGACCCGAACGCCCTGGATCGGCCATCCCGGACAATTTCTCAAGATCGACAGCTACACCATCCAAAGCGCAGTCGGCGGTAATAGTGCCTGTGAGCCATCCTCGGTCATGCCCATCGGCACCCTCGCGCACGAGACCGGCCATGCCTTCGGGCTCCCGGATCTTTACGACACCGACCTCGGCAACCCTCAGGTGACTCAAGGGGTCGGAGAATGGAGCCTGATGGGAAGTGGCAACTACGCCAGACCGTACAGCCCTGCCCGGTATGACGCCTGGTCGTTGTTCGAGCTGGGATGGGTCGCGGTAGATACGCTCTCCTCAGGCCGACAGGTGCGGCTCGGCACGGTCGCCACATCGGACACCATTCTATATGTACCAGTCCCGGGAACGGACGAGTTCTACCTGCTGGAAAACCGCCAGGCACAGGAGAGTGATACCGCCCAGATGAATCCTGGGTTCGGAAGCCGGCAAAAAGCGCCAGGGCTGCTCATCTGGCATATCGATCAAGGTCAACTGGATGCTCATGGTCTCACCCGGGATAATCGGGTCAACTCGGGCCCGGTACACGGGGTCGCACTGGTTCAGGCCGATGGGCGAAATGATTTGGGAACGGGGAGGAACCGAGGTGACACCGGGGATGCGTTCCCGGGATCGAGCGGAAACGTGGCCGCGTGCCGAGCGACCACCCCTGCCTTGAACGACAACCTCGGAAGATTCGCCTGGTTCTGCCTGGATCAGATTACCCAGGAGAGCCCAGGTGGAGCAGTGTCGTTCCGCTACATCTCATACCACTCAGTGTTTAGCGCAGATCATGCCGAGGCACGGATCAGAGTCAATGGAACTCTGTTGCAGAAGCTGGATCAATTCTTCTTGCCCGGGAGCCTAACCGAGCTGTCGATCGACTCGATTCAGGCAGATCCGTCAGGGCGCACCAGGTATCCGTTTCTGGCCTGGAGTGATGGCGGGCCCCGTAGCCATGCGATCACCGCCAGTGACACGCCGGATACCCTGGTGGCTCATGTGGCGGTTGAGTACCGGCTGCGAACCTCGGTCCAGGGTGCCGGCGCTGCGGCCGTCATTTCGAATCTCCAGGCCGATATCAGAGGCGGGGTATTTCTCAACCAGGGCGCACGCATCACACTGGTAGCAGCCCGGCAACCCGCTGCCGTCTTTGCCCGCTGGACTGGGGATACGAGCTCATCCCGGGACAGCTTGAGCCTGACCATGGCCCACCCCTTTGATCTTGTCGCCAACTTTGTTCCTACCAGGACCATCGCCCTCGAGCCCGCGGCTCGCGCCCTGCTGGGAAGCTCCACGCTGCAATCGGACGACGTGGCATTCCTGGATGCGTCGGGGAACCGTGATGGACGGTACGATTTGGGCGACTTTCTCGCGGCGGTCGAGCGATCGAAAGGCCTGGACGAGAGGCAGCTCAGCCGTGCGGGTGAAAGATGATTCGAGTGCGAGATGGTGTGCTGGCTGCCTTCTCTATGGTAGCCGTACTCTCCTGTTCCGGCGGCAGTACCGGGCCAGCCTCAGGGCTTCTCACCCTCGAGCTGCATTCCCCCAACGGCGACGACGGAGCGGTGATGTTTACCATTACCGGCGGACCAGTTGATTCCATCGAAGCCGAGGGTCATGCGGTATACTCCGCCCCGATCAACTCAACCACACTGCGAGTTGTGATCACTGGAGACCTTCAATCGGGGACGCTCGCTCGCATCCGGATTCCGGACCGGGATCAGTCCGCCCACTACGCGGGAGTGATCGAGCAGGTGGCCCAACGAGTAAGCTATATCCAACGAGACCCAACCGGATATGAAATAACTGTGACTCAATAGAGCCGGCAACGCGATGTGCGGCGCGCTGCTCTCGGTTGACTTCGGCGGCGAATTCCCGAAGCTTGTATCCATGGTCTCGTCCGTCACGCCACGCCGAACGTTCCTCCGCTCATTCGCCATGGGGCTCGCGGGCTTCTTCGCCTCGGGAGCTTGGGGCCGCCGTGGGCGACTCCTGGCGAGCGGCCTGGGTGGGCCCGAGGACCCTGAAGTACCCAACCAAGAGGTTGCCCGCATCCTTAAGACACTCTTCGGCAACCGTCCCATCCGCCGAGGCCACGTGTCGCTCGACATGCCGGTGGTGGCCGAAGACGGCCGAATTGTGCCGGTGATCATCGAGAGCGATCTGCCCATGTCTCCCGAGCACTTCGTGAAGGGGGTTCATCTCATCGTCGATCACAACCCGGATGCTCACTTGGCCGCGTTCCACCTGACGCCGGCTCTGGGGCAGGTCTCCCTCTCGACTCGCATCAAGATGAAACGCACTACCTGGGTCCGAGCCATCCTGGAGACCAACACGGGCGAGGTGTGGGCCGGTTATGCTCGGGTTCTTGTCACGCTGAACGGCTGCGGCTGATGAGCAAACGTATTGGCGAGGCGCGGATCAAGATCCCGGAGCGGATCAACCGGGGAGATGTCATCGTGGTGAATTCGATCGTCTCGCACCCCATGGACACCGGGTTCTTTCGGACCCCGGAAGGCGCTCCCATCCCGGCTTACTTCATCAAAAACGTGGTGGTCACATACGATGGGCAAGAAGTCGCGCGATTCGAGTGGACGTCGGGCATCAGCCGGGACCCTGTCGTGAGCTTCACCCTCAAGGCTGACAGGGAGGGGCCGCTTACCATGGTCTGGACCGACAACAAGGGTCTTTCGTTCAAGCAATCCGTCAAGATCAGCTTCGCCGCAGTCTGAGTCCCTGCTGGCGATGACCTTCGCTCCACAACGGCACGTCAGCGTGTCACCTCTCCTGTGTGTCTTGGTCTTCAGCCTCCCAACCAGCTCACGCGTGGTGTCGCCCCGTCCGCTCCCGGTGCGGCTGCTCGCCCCGGGCATCTACGCAGTCATGGGAGATACCGGGCGGGGATCGGAAGGAAGGCCGAACGCCGGGTTCGTTGTGACGGATAGAGGAGTGATCGTCATTGACGCCCTTGCCAGTCCGGCCCAGGGTCGTCAGCTCCTGGAATCCATCCGCTCGGTTACCTCTGATTCCATCAAGTGGTTGGTGCTGACCCATCACCACCCCGACCATCACTTCGGCGCCATTGTGTTCCGTCGTCTCGGTGCCAAAGTCATTGCTCACCCCGACCGGAATACATTGGCAGCCGAAGGTGGAGAAGGCGCCTTGTTGGCCGACTGGGTGAGGGTGGTGGGACTCGACGCCATGCGAGGATTCGAGTTCTCCGACCAACCGGATCGGCCGGTGACGACGGTCGACACGCTCCAGATGGGCCACGAAACCATTGTCATCAGTCATCCGGGCGCGGCCCATTCAGCGGGGGACCTCATGGTCTGGCTCCCCCGGAAACGAGTGCTCTTTACCGGCGACATACTGATCGAGGACGGTGTAACCATGGTGGTGGACGGCAACTCGGGAGAGCTGCTGCGGGCGCTGGACGACATCGTAAAGCTCCATCCCAGCGTAGTAGTGCCGGGCCACGGAGCTATCCCTTCTCGTGCGGAAGATTTGGTGACGCGCACCCGTCAGTACATCACAGCCCTTCGAAGTGACATGAAGACCGCCCTGGAGCGAGGTCTTCCGATGGGAAAGGCGCTGGCGAGACTTCCACCGGCTGATCAAACCCGGCCCGTGTCGCTCAATTCTCGACGGCGGCGCAATGCCGTGCGGGTATACGTGGAGGAGGAAAGAGTGTACATGGGGCTGGACTCGGCCCAATGACGGGACGGGGGCTCGTGTTCGGTGTTATTGGCCTGCTTGGCCTCGGATGTGCTGGCGCCGGCCCATCTTCCACTTCCCCGGCTCAAACTCCTGGGTCGCTGCCGAGGCTGATTTCGACCAGCCGGCTGGCGCGGTGGGAAACGCGGGGCAATGTGAGCGTGATCGATGTGAGGACTGACGTCTTCACCTATCTCAAGGATCACTTGCCGGGGGCCGTGTACCTCAACATCGAGACGCTCAGGGCCAGCGAGCGAGGTGTGCCCACTCAGCTGTTGTCTGCAAGTGAGTATGCGGAGCTCTTTTCCCGGTTAGGTATCTCCCTGAGTCAACCAGTGGTGATTTACAGCGCGGGCGAGACCCGGAATATTGACGCCACCTTCGTGGCCTGGCTGCTCGCGGGGTTCGGACATCCGGCGGTGTACGTGTTGGACGGAGGTTACTTCAAGTGGCAGTTGGAGCAGCGGCCGCTAGCACGAGAATATCCGCGCATCACGGCGAGCGAATTCCCATCGGTGGACTTCAAACCCGAGCGGGTATCACTCGAAGAGGTGCGGCACGCGGTAACAACTCACGACGCGTTACTGGTCGACGCCAGACCACCGGACCAGTATGCCGGTGAAGCCGGGGCCCAAATGCGGCGTGGCCATATTCCCGGCGCGATCAACCATTACTGGCAGAATGACCTGACGCAGGAGGGTTTTGGCCACGTGTGGAAGAGTCCGGCCGACCTGCGCCGGCAATACGTCAATCAGGGCATCATCCCGGAGCGGAACATCATCGTCTACTGCAACAGCACCACTGAGGCTACCCACGTGCACTTCACCCTGCGCAGCTTGCTGGGGTACCCGCGAGTCAGAATTTATGTGGGATCGTGGACCGAGTGGGCGGAGCGGGTCGATCTACCGGTGGCGACGGGAAAGCAGGGAGGTGGGGAAGCGGGGAAGCGGTAGCAGGGAGCCGCTTCCTACCTCATAGCGATTCCGCTTCGCAGCTGTTCCGGTCTCCAGATCTGACCCGCCTTCATGATCCATTCGACCGAATCGAGGTTCTCCACGTCTGACAGCGGGTTCTTGGCGAGCAGGAGCAGATCTGCGTATCGGCCGGCTTCGATGATGCCGAGTCGGTGACCAGGCTCTCCACCGATAGCCCGGGCGGCATCTCTGGTAGCTGCGAGGAGCGCGGCGGCAGGCGTAAGTCCGATCGAGTCTACCAGGAGCCGTAGCTCACCGAACAGGGACGCGCGCTCGCTTACGGGTCCATAGGCCACGTGATCACTCCCAGCACTTATCCTTACCCCGTGACGGACGGCCTCGCGGGTGATTTCCATACCGAAGCCCGACGCCGCCCGGACGTATTCCTCCTGCTCCGACGGAATGTGCCGGGTCTTGGCGTTGAAGTACGCGACGCTGTGGCTAGTGGCATCCAGGGTCGGCTCGAACATGGTGCCATGGCGAGCCATCGAGTCCAGCGCGGCACCGATCCGAGGATCATGGGCCGAGCCCACCGTGGCGACTTCGGCGGTGGCCATTTGCAGGCTCCCGTCCATGACCAGCGTATCGCGTTCCTCGGGCGAGAACAGCTCGCCGGCAAAACCGGCCGCGTGTACCACCCCGTCCTGACCTGCGAGAGCCTGCTCCAGGGCGCTGGCGGGCTGGACCCAGCCGTGGCCCCAGACCGGCATACCCGCCCGATGGGCCGCCGCCACCAGTGCCTTGACGGACTCGAGGTCGAGTTGGGCGTAGAGCTTGAGACCCATGGCGCCCGCATTGCGAGCCAGCGCCACGATCGAGTCGGCATCATCGCCGCGATTATAGAGCACTGGGGTCCAACCGAGAGACTGCATAGTCAGCGCTGGCGGCTGCCGGAACACGACCCCGCGGGCGGTGCGCACACCTTGGAACCCATTAAAGAAGAAACGCCGACCCGCCACCAACTGCATGGCGTACACGCGGGGCGTGACGGACATGGCGCTGACCCGCCGCATCAGCTCGGCCGGGTTGGTCCCCATGTCACGCACAGTGGTAACACCCTGTGCGAGGAGGTCTCGGAGATCGAGAGCCAACTCTTCGGTGGCACTGCCGCCCGTCAGAAATAGCAGGTGAACGTGAGTGTCTATGAGACCGGGAATGAGCCAGCGACCCTGGGCATTGATGACCCGTGCATGCGGGGGAACCAGGCATTCGCCGGCCGCTCCAGCGCAGACGATCCGATCTCCTCGCACCAGCGTTACGGCATTTCGGACCGGACCGCGGCCGGTGCCATCCCAGAGGTTGGCACCTACTATTGCGATAGAGGGATCAGGCGCGGGAGTTTCATGGAGCGGGGGCACAGCCCGGCCGCAGGCGCTCAGAACCAGGGCCGGAATGAGGGCAAGCAAAAGGTTCGGACAGGACCACAGCTTCATGGCGCGCTCCTGGCGCTGGCGGGGGCGCGGCATGGGCCGTGTTGGGGGGTCGCCTCCACCGGGACCTACTTCAAGATGCGGGGAAAGGATGCATTCGGCCGTGATAGCCAGGCGGGCCTGCATGGTGACCAGGAACACTACGCCTGCTGCTGTTAACCCGTTCTGCCTTATCGGGGTGCGCTATGTCTGCTAACGCCGGGCCGAGCTCTTTCCTATGATAAGACCTCCTGACATTGAACGTGAAAGCGGGAAAACCGGTTCTGGACCGAAACAAGGCAAGCGACGTGCCAGAGGCCTACGCCGGCCGGCCTTCCTGTTGCGGCCCGAGACATCGCTCTCTAGTCTTCCCATTGTGCCCCTCTCTTTAGTAAAAAGACCCCGCCGGCGGCGCCGAACCGCCGCCATGCGCGAGCTCGTCCGGGAGCATCACCTCTCAGCGGCCGATCTGATTCACCCGCTGTTCGTGGTGCACGGAACCCGAGTCCGCCGGGATATTCCTTCGATGCCAGGTGTGTCCCACCTTTCGGTGGATACGATGCTGGATCGAGAAGTGGATGAGATCCGAGCTCTCGGCATCCCGGCGGTCCTGTTCTTCGGTATTCCAGCCAGCAAGGACGAGGTCGGGTCGGAAAACTTTTCCGACGACGGCATTGTTCAGCGCGCCCTTCGCCGAGTCCGGGAGCGGCACCCGGACCTGATTTTGATAACCGATCTCTGTTGTTGTGAATACACCAGCCACGGTCACTGCGGCGTGGTGCGCGACGGGCAGGTCGATAACGATGCAACGCTCGACATTCTGGGACGTGCTGCCCTTACCCATGCTGGAGCCGGGGCCGACATCATCGCACCCAGTGGCATGATGGACGGAATGGTGGCCGCTATTCGTGCGGCCCTCGATGGGATAGGCCATACCGACACCGCCATTCTGAGTTACGCAGTGAAATACGCCAGCGCTTTCTATGGCCCGTTTCGAGAAGCCGCCGACAGCGCTCCGGCTTTTGGCGATCGCCGTCAGTACCAGATGGATCCTGCGAATGTGCGGGAGGCGCTGATGGAGGCGGCCCTGGACGAGGCCGAAGGTGCCGATCTCTTGATGGTCAAACCGGCCCTGGCATATCTGGATGTGGTACGTGCCGTCCGAGAGCAGACCCAGCTTCCCCTCGTGGCGTACAACGTGAGCGGCGAGTATGCCATGGTGAAAGCTGCCGCCCGGGCCGGCTGGATCGACGAGTGCCGGGTGGTGTTGGAAGCGCTCACCGGGATGCGCCGTGCCGGTGCCGACGCCATCATCACCTACCACGCCAAGGAGGTAGCCACCTGGCTGTCATCGGAAGGTCCACGATGACAAATCTGGAAACTGCAGCTCAGTCGACGGCGGCGTCCGAACGCCTGTTCGCGACCGCGGCACGTATCCTTCCCGGCGGAGTCAACAGCCCGGTTCGGGCCTTTCGAGCTGTGGGCGGGGTTCCCCGCTTTATTCGCAAAGGCGAAGGGGCATATCTGATCGATGCCGATGGCAACCGTTATCTGGATCTAGTGCTGTCCTGGGGCCCGCTCATCCTGGGTCACGCCCACCCCGAGGTGGTTGCGGCCGTAATCGAAAGCGTGCGCAGCGGAACGACCTTCGGAGCCCCGAGCGAGCTCGAGGTGCGGCTCGCCGAGAAGGTTGTGGCATCTTTCCCCTCCATAGATATGGTGCGCTTCGTGAGCTCCGGCACCGAGGCGTTGATGAGCGCCGTGCGACTGGTCAGGGCAGCCACCAACCGCCGGCTCATCGTGAAGTTTGATGGGTGCTACCACGGGCATGCCGACGCTCTCTTGGCGGCTGCCGGGTCCGGCGTGGCGACCCTGGGACTTCCCGACTCTCCCGGGGTGACGCCGGCCACGGTCGCCGACACCTTGGTCGTCTCCTACAACGACCTGCCGGCGGTCGAACGACTGTTTGCGGTGAGAGGATCAGAGATCGCGGCGGTTCTCGTGGAGCCGGTCGCCGGCAATATGGGTGTGGTGCCGCCCCTGCCCGGTTTCCTCGCCGGCCTGCGGGCCACCACCCATCGTCACGGTGCGCTGCTAGTGTTCGATGAGGTCATGACGGGCTGGCGGGTGCATCCCCAGGGGGCCCAGGTCCTTTATGGAGTCGAACCGGATGTGACCTGTCTCGGTAAGGTTGTGGGCGGAGGATTTCCCGCGGCGGCCTACGGTGGCCGTCGCGACCTGATGGAGCTGGTGGCTCCCTCCGGTCCGGTGTATCAGGCTGGCACTCTTTCTGGTAATCCGGTGGCCATGGCAGCCGGCCTCGTCACACTGGAGGTGCTGGCTCGCACGGAAGTCTGGCAGCAGGCCTCGTCCTGGGCCGAGCAGGCCGCTGCCGTCCTGACTGGGTCCGCCGAACGGGCTGGGGTACCCATCACCGTACAGCGGGTGGGCACCATGTTTACGCCTTTCTTTACCGAGCGGCCGGTGCGGACCTTCTCCGAGGCCAAGCGGACGGATAAACCGGCATACGCACGCTTCTTTCACGGCATGCTTCAGGCGGGGGTTTACCTGCCACCCTCCCCCTTCGAGGCGGCGTTTACTTCCATTGTGCACCGTGAGCCTGAGCTCGATGTCTGGTCGAGCTCGCTTCGAGGCGTATGGCGTCAGTAGCCATCATCGGAGCCGGACTCACCGGACTCACCGCCGGGTATCGCCTGAAGCAGCGCGGTAACCGGGTGGTGGTGTATGAAGCCAGCGACCGGATCGGAGGGGTAATCCTCTCCGATCGCCGGAACGGCTACTTGGCAGAGCTTGGCCCACAGGCCATGTCTGCACCTTCAGCTGCTGTCGGCGCGCTCCTCCAGGAGCTCGGCCTCAAGCCGCGCGAGGTGAGCCCCACACCGGCTGCCCGGAACCGCTATGTGGTGCGTCGGGGACGGCTGGTCCGGCTGCCGATGACACCGCCCGAGCTGCTCACGTCGCGGCTGCTCTCGAACACCGCCAAGCTGGCGATCTTTGGTGAGCCATTGATCGAGGCCAGCGACACGGCGTTGGATGAGAGCGTGGCCGCATTCGTGCGCCGCCGGTTTAACCAGGAGGTGGTCGACTACATCGTCAATCCATTCGTGGCGGGGACGTTCGCCGGCGATCCCGAGCAGTTGTCATTACGTCATGCGCTGCCGCAGCTGCAAGCCCTCGAACGAGTGCAGGGCTCCGTCATGAAGGGCCTGAACCAGCGGCTCAAGACGCGCAAAGGCCCGGGAGCAGAAGCCGACGGCGAGAGCGGGATGATCTCGTTTTCCGATGGACTCCAGGAGCTTC
>DASSED010000216.1:0-3559 GCA_035695405.1 Gemmatimonadales bacterium | reverse complement strand
AGATGACCTATGAGGACATCATCACCCTGCTGGGGTACGCCGGTGGTCATGAGCAGACGGTCCGGATAACTACCACGGACCTTTCCGAGGTGGTCGGAATTCCCATGAGCGTCGATACCCACGTCACCGCACATGAGGTTTATCTCAGGCCCCAGGGAAGTGACGACACCGAAATTGCGGTATCATTGGCGGCCATCAAGACAGTAGAGCTGGTGTAGTGTCGCCCTTCGTGCTCTCGCCTCCCGTTTCGTTATGAAACAACCTGGCGTCCTCGCCCGTACGTAGAGGGCCACCCGACCTGCCCGGCAGGGTATCTGGTCCGGGTATCGGACTGGGCCGGAGTAACGACTAAGGACGAGCCGCAGGATGGACATGGAAGGCATACTCGCCATCGTTTTCATTTTCGGAGGAGGCACGCTGTTCCTCCTGTCGGTTAGCCCTGTGGGGCGCGCTCTCGCCGAGCGCCTTCGGGGGAACGCGGGGCCCAGTCAAGACCCCGAGCTCTTGAACGAAGTGGACGCCTTGCGACAAGAGGTCGCGGAGTTACACGAGCGCGTCGATTTTGCCGAGCGAATACTTCTGGACACTCACGAGCGCAAAGAGCTCGGGAAGCGAGAAAGCGACGCATGATCCTGCTCCAAGCCGTGCCGCCAACCCCACCCACGCCGCCATTTGACCCGAACCTGATCTTCACCAGTCAGGGACCGCCGATCGCGCTGCTGATCGTCATCGCTGTGCTCACAGCGGCGGTCATCATCCTCTGGCCCATTATGCGGGCGTTTGGACGCAGGCTGGAAGGGAAGGGCGGCGCTGACCCGGCTCTCAGGGCCGAGGTGGATCAGCTTCACGCTCGAGTGGGTGACGTCGATGCTCTCCAGGCTCGCGTGGCCGAGCTGGAGGAGCGAGTGGATTTCACCGAACGCCTGTTGGCTCAGAACCGTGAGCCCGACCGGCTGCAACGCTGAGGAGGGAAGGGCCTGATGCCCGATCTGGGACCAGGGGTAGTGATCGCGCTTGTTGCGTTCTGTCTCGGCATGGCCAAAATCCTTCGGGGTCCGGTGGGCGAGGCACTGGGTGATCGCCTGCGCCACGGGCGTCGCAGCCGCTGGGATGCCGCGTTACTGACCGATGTCGAGGGCTTGAGAGAGCGGCTGGATGAAGTAGAGGAGCGATTAGATTTCGCCGAGCGACTCCTCGCTGCCCGAGAGGTGGAACAGCTCCCGGGAGGAGCTCGTCAATGACCACACGAGAGGACGTCCAATCGTTCCTGGATCGACTCGATGGGGGAGGCCTGCTGGTAACGGAAATCGAGCCGAACCTCTGGGTCGCTCGTACCCCGGACGACGCTGAGGTCGTGGTGCACTATGCGCCTCCCGTGGTCATCTTGCGAGTTCGAGTCATGGAGTTGCCGGCCAGTGAGCCCCGCCGCGGCGAGTTGTTTCGTCAGCTCCTGGAGTACAACGCCAGGGAGCTGGTCCACGGCTCCTATGGCCTCGAGGGAGATCACGTGGTGCTGACCGATACTCTGGAGCTGGAGAATCTGGACTACAGTGAGTTCGAGGCCAGCTTCGATTCAATTACGCTGGCGCTCGCTTCGCACCTCGGCGCGCTCGCGCCCTACCGCGAAAGGTGAAAAGGCGTCATGGGAATCTTTGACCGACTCTCCACCATGCTGCGGTCAAACATCAATGATCTCATCTCCCGGGCGGAAAACCCCGAGAAGATGCTGAACCAGCTGATTGTGGACATGAAGACCCAGCTCGCCAAGGCCAAGCAGCAGGTGGCCTCGGCCATCGCCGACGAGAAGAAGCTGCAGACGGATGTCGAGGCCATGAAGAAGCAGGCCGACGACTGGGAACGCCGGGCGATGATGGCAGTCCAGGAGGGTCGGGACGACCTGGCAAAACAGGCGCTAGGCCGGTACAACGAGCAGCTCCAGGGCGCTCAGCAGCTGCAGGAGACCTGGCTCCGGCACAAGGCCGAGACCGAGCAGCTCAAGCTATCGCTCCGCCAGCTCAACGACAAAATCGAGGAGGCCAAGCGGAAGAAGAACCTGCTCGTGGCCCGCTCGAAGCGGGCAGAGGCGCAGCAGCGGATCCAGGAAACGATGTCAGGGCTCTCGGACAAGAGCGCCTTCGAGTCCTTTGAGCGCATGGCCGAAAAGATCGAGGCAACCGAGCGGAAGGCACTGGCGGCGGCCGAGCTGCACGAGGAGGTCTCGGGCGACCGGCTCGCGCGCCAGTTCGAAGCCATGGAGTACAAGGGGAGCTCCGATCAGCAGCTGCTCGAGCTCAAGACCAAAATGGGGATACTCCCGGCTGGCCGTACCGATGATGCCAAGCGCCTGGGAACCGGCCGTGGGGACGTGCGCGACGCGGAACTGATTGAGGAGGGGGATGAGGGGAAGGCGCGGTGATGCTGCCTGCTGAAACCGATCGACGGCGAGGGTTTCCATTAGGGTGGATTCTCCTCGCCGTCGTCGTTATAGGGCTCCTGATCCGCACGATCGATGTGTTGATCGTGGTCTTCCTCGCCATCATCCTTGCGGTCTACCTCGACGCGGTCTCCGGCTTTCTTCAGCGACGGGCCGCGTTTCCGCCGGGCGCGGCGCTCACCGTCGCCGTCGGTCTGACGCTGGGTGCCCTGGTTGGGGTGGTCTTCCTCATCGTCCCTGCTGTCGCGTCACAGGTCCAAGATCTCATAGGCAACCTGCCCAGCTTTCTCACCGAGTTGGATCAGAGCATCAATCGGCTGCTGCGGAGTCTTCCGGTACTGCGCCGCGGTGCCACCGAGGGAGGCAGTCCGGGCATCCTGGCGACGTCACTCAATGAGCTTGTCGGGGTGGCGCGCGGTGCAGTGGTGCCGTATTTGAAAGGTGGCATCGAGCTGGTGATCGAGGGGGTCAGCGTCTTTGTCATGGCTCTCTATCTGGCCCGAAACCCTTCCATATATGTAGAAGGGGTGATCGCGCTGGTGCCGCCCGAGCGCCGGAAGCTCGCGCGGGTCATCCTGTACGACCTCAAATTGACGCTCCATGCCTGGGTCGTGGGTCAACTTATCGCGATGGTGCTCCTTGCGGCCCTCACCACCTTGGGTCTCTGGATCCTAAACGTCCCGTATTTTCTGGCATTCGGGGTGTTCGCCGGCATCGCCGCGATTGTGCCGTTCTTCGGGACCCTGTTTTCCACGCTCATCCCCGCGCTATTTGCCCTCGGAGTTGCCGGTCTGCCTAAGGCCATCGCCGTCGCGCTCCTAGGTATCGGGGTTCACCTGATCGAGGCCAATTTCGTCGCGCCGCTGGTGATGGAGCGTCAGGTGAATCTCCCACCGGTGATCACCATTGCCGGCGTTCTCCTCATTGGCAAGCTCTTTGGCCTGGCAGGATTGATCGTGGCCGTTCCCATTCTGGCATTCGTCATGGTTCTGATCCGCCACATTCTGGTAGGCGAGGTGTATGGCGACTCCGTGAATGAGGTTAAACCCAGCGGTACCATTGCTCCTGAAGCCGAACCAACGATTACCACCCAGCCGATAACCTCTTCCTGACGTATGGCACCTC
>DASSED010000215.1:0-17261 GCA_035695405.1 Gemmatimonadales bacterium | reverse complement strand
CAAAGGACTTGCACTACCGGGCGCTCCGCCTGGTGGACCACGAGAAAGCCACCCGGTCTTTGATCCCGAACAAGGAGTCGTGAAGCGTGAATACGCGAGTCGGGTTGATAGCATTGCTCCTGGGAGCCGTCACGGTTCCCGCTGTGGCGCAGCAGCAGAATGATCGTGTCGCCAAAGCAATGCCCAGCAAATACACCGGTCCCAAGTGTGGGCTCAAGGCGGGGCATTTCAAGGTCAGCAGTGGTGGAACCTACCTCAAAACCGGCACCGAAACCTCGATTCCTGAAAACCGTGAGCGGGCGCTTGCGTCTGGGCAGAAGGTCCTGCTGGAAGCCATCACCCAGAATGGCCAGGATAAGAACCCGGCCGCCTGGTACTACCTCGGCAGGATCTACCTCCAGGAAGGAGACATCGTCGGAGCCGATACCGCGTTGACCAAGGCCGAGACCATGTCGCCTGACTGTAAGCAGGAGATCGGGCAGCTCCGCTACTTGGCGTGGGTGCCGCTGGTGAATGGGGGGCTCGATTTCGCCAAGAAGCAAAACAACGACTCGGCTCTGGCTCTCTTCCGCCAGGCAAATACGATCTACCGGGACAAGGCCACCTCCTACCTCACTGGTGGCATCATCTTCGCCAACGCCAATCAGCCCGATAGCGCTATCGTCTACTGGAAACAGGCCGCCGATATCGCCGAGCGAAGCAACGCGGTTGAAGACCGCAACACTGCGACTCGCAACCTCGGCGCCATGTACCAGCGCCTCAACCGACACAAGGAAGCAATCCCGGTCCTGGAGAAATACCTCACCTGGGTACCCAACGACGTAGAGGTCAAGCGCGCCCTGGCCACCTCCTACCGGGCCGCGGGCCAGACCGATAAGGCTCAGGCTATCGAGAAAGAAGTCGGCGCGGCGCCGGCTGCACCCGGTCAAGCAGCAGCCAATCCGTCTGCGGCTGCAATGAACGCCGCCATCCAACTGTACAATGCCAAAAAGTATGACGAGGCGGCCAAGGCGTTCGAGCAAGTGGTCGCAGCGGAGCCATACAACCGTGATGCCTTGTATGGCTTGGCCAACTCGTATCTCGGTCTCAAGAACGGTCCCAAGCTGGTCGAGGTTTCGACCAAACTCGTCGCTATCGAGCCGCTGAACGAGGAGGTCCTCAGGATGCTGGCGACCGGCCAACGGATGGCGAAGAAGGAAACGCTGGCCAACAAGACAGCCCTGCAAGTGCTCTCGATGCCCTTGGGTGTGAGCATCAAGCAGTTTGCGCCGACCGCAACGGGTGCCACCATCAGCGGCACGGCCACCGGTCGGGAGGTAGAGGCCGGCGCGAAAAAGCCTCCCGCCCGTACTCCGACCACCCTGGTCTTCGAGTTCCTCGACGCGAAGGGTACCACCCTCGCCAACCAGGAAGTTCAGCTTCCAGCGCTCAAGCCGGGCGAGTCGCAGCCGGTCGAGGCGAAGGCGGACGGGGCCGGGATCGTGGCCTGGCGTTACCAGAAGAAGTAATCAGGAGAGAAGCGATGGCGGCACTTCGCGCGCACCAGACGGATGATAGCGGTCTCACGACCACTAAGGCGCCCTTCATCGAACAGGCGCAGCACGAAGGCCGCTTGTATATCCACCAACCCTACGAGCTGTACAGCGACGCCAACCACGACGCCTGGCGTCGTCTGTTCGCGCGGATGGAAGATCGCTGGCGGCGCTATGCCAACGCCCGTTTCCTCCAAGGTATCGATAGCCTGTGTCTGGAGCCGTCACGGGTGCCGCGTCTCGAGGACGTGAATCGATTTCTCAGTCCGCTCACCGGCTTCAAAGCCAAGGCGGTGAGCGGCTACATCCCATCCTTTCTGTTTTTCGATTGCCTGCGTAATCGGGAGTTCCCCACCACAATCACCATTCGCGACGGCGCCACGCTGGATTATTTGCCCGAGCCGGACATCTTCCACGATATTGCGGGCCATGTCCCGATGCATACGGATCGGGCATTCGCGGATACCCTTGTCCGGTTCGGCGACTGCGCCCACACTGCAGCCGAGATTGTCGCGAGCATCAAGGACGAGAAGGAGAAGATTCACCGGGTCACCAGCATCTTCAAAGCATTGGCCCGTTTCTTCTGGTTTACCATCGAGTTCGGACTGATGCGGGGTGATGGGGATCTCAAGGTCTACGGCAGCGGTCTGCTCAGCTCGTACGGAGAGATCGCCCATTCGGTCGAGTCACCCGAGGTCCAACGGTACCCGATTCAGCTCGAGTGGGTGATCAACCAGTACTTCGAAATCGACCACTATCAGCCGCTCCTGTTTGTGGTGGATTCGTTCGACCACCTGTTCGATCTTGTGGGGGAGCTGGAACGGTGGATGCGTCAGGGCAGGCTGGACAACGTCTCTCCGGGCGAGCCGGCGATCAGCGAGCCGGATCTCAAGAGTTTTCTAGAGGCCTCGGCGTCGAAATAGGATGAAGGTCGAGAGAGCGGAAAAAGTCGCGGGAGATGAGAGGTGGTGAGCCGGGGTGTCTTGACCCCATCTTCCCAGCCGCTCACATTTCAGCCCGATCACGCGGGCGTAATTCAGTGGTAGAATGCCAGCTTCCCAAGCTGGACGTCGCCGGTTCGAGTCCGGTCGCCCGCTCTTGACCTTCTGGCTCCTCACTTCTCCCCGTACGCAGCCATACATCAGGAACCGACGCCGGCGCGTGGGCGCTTCGGCGCAATGACGGCGTGTGAACCGCGTAGCATACACACAGCTGGTTACGGAACAGGGCAAAGATGAAAGTTAGCAAACCAATTTTTATCGTAGGGACCGGCCGGTGTGGATCGACGGCGTTTCACCAGCTTCTGGCCTTGCATCCCCAGGTGATGTGGCTCTCGGGCTTCGCTGAGCGCTACCCGGAAAAGCCGGAATGGAACCGGTGGGCCGTGACCGCCGTAGGGAACCCGGTCGTCCGCAAGGCGCTGGGAGGGATGATCAAGCCAGGAGAGAATTATGGCTTCTGGTATAAGCACGCCTTCGGCTTCGCGGAACCGGGACGGGACCTGGTGGCGGCCGACGTCACCGCCAGAGTCAAGAAACAGATGCACCGGGCCCTCGAGCCGATGCTGTCGCCCCAGCGCAATCGGCTCTTGATCAAGCTTACCGGTTGGTCCCGCATCGGGTTCCTCAACGAAATCTTTCCCGACGCGAAGTTCATACATATCGTGCGTGACGGCCGGGCCGTCGCCAGCTCACTGTTGCACGTCAACGCATGGCAATGGCGAGGATGGTACGGACCGTACAGCTGGCGCTATGGACCACTGCCCGCCGACGATCAAGCCGCGTGGGAGCGCCACAATCGTTCCTTTGTCGCCCTCGCCGGCCTACAGTGGAAAATCCACTCGCGGGCGGTCGAAGCCGCCCGAAAGGAGCTGGAGCCCGCTCGATTCCTCGAGGTGAAATACGAAACCTTGTGTCAGGAACCGCTGGCGACCATTCGGCAGGCAGCCGAGTTCGCCGAGCTGCCCTGGCCCCAGGAGTTCGAGAAGGACATCAAGGGCTCGTCGATTCGAGACATGAGCGCTCGCTGGCGGGACGATCTCACTCCTCAGCAACAGAACCTGTTGACCACGCTGCTGCGGGACGACCTGCAGCGTTACGGATACGAGACATCCTGATCATCTTCTCACTCGTTTCACATCCCCTTTAAGCCTCCCCCCGTATGTTCTTGTGCGCCGTACGTGTCCAGTGACACAGCGGCCTTGACATCCGGGCGAAAGCTTTGCCTCCAGAGCTCCTTTGGCGCTCAGGCCACTCCCGGTTAGCTTTGCCGTTGCGGGCACGCAACGATGCTTAGTGTGCTCAGAAGTAGTGGCGCTAAGTTGCGGCACTATAAGAAGTTAAGCGTCTACTATAAAGCTGCGTCACGGCCCGGGACCTGCGTGCCGAGGACCGTCGGCTAGCGTCGCGATAGCTGAATAAACCTTGTTGCTGGAGACCAGCCCCCTGGTGACCATGACCCGACTCTCGCACCTACGTACCTGGGCCATCGCCGCCCTCATGGCTGTTGGCGTGCTCCGCTGCGGCGGCGACAACGTCGCGCCTCCAGAAGCCACGGCCGTTGCCTTGGTCAGCGGAAGCCCCCAGACGGGCACGATCGCGGAGCCGCTCCCGAGCCCTCTAGTCGTGCAGGTGACCGACAAGAATGGCAATCCGGTATCGGGCGTCAGCGTAGAGTGGGCGGCCCAGAATGGCGGATCGGTCTCGCAATCGGCGGTGGAGACCGGGGCGGATGGTAAGTCATCGGTTACCCGAACTCTCGGCAGTCAGTCAGGCGAGGTGACAACGACAGCCACCGTCTCCGGACTACAAGGATCGCCCGTCACCTTCTTTGCCGTCGCCACCGATCCTTCAGCGCCGAGCCTGGCCATGCAGACCCAGCCCTCCAGCTCGGCTGAGAGCGGAGTGGCGTTCGATGTTCAACCGGTGGTGCAGCTCAAGGATGTGAACGGCCAGGACTTGTCGCAGAGCGGCCTGGCGGTCACCGCCACGATCGCCGGAAGCTCCGGAACGCTCGGTGGTACGACGACCCAGACCACCAACGGTGGGGGAACAGCGACCTTTACCAATCTCAGTATCACCGGAGGCCCGGGCAGCTACACCCTCCGCTTTACCGCTCCCGGAACCAACCAGGTGCTCTCCACCCCGGTGACCATCGGCGGCTCCGCTGCGGGATCCATTTCCATCACCACCAACCCTCCCACCCACGCAGTGGACGCGGAGGTTTTCGATCCGTCCGCGCAACCGGTCGTAGTGGTGAAGGACGCGAGCGGGAACCCGGTGAGCGGAGCCACCGTGACAGCGTCGATCAGTTCGGGAAGTGGGACTCTCGAGGGAACCGCCACAGCCAAGAGCGCCGCCAACGGAACCGCGACGTTCCTCGACCTCGGGATTCGCGGGACCGGCGATAATACGCTGCAGTTCACATCTGGCACTGCCGCGGTGACGTCTTCGCCGGTCTCGGTCTCGGCACTTCCCCCTGAGGCGACTGTGGGTCAGTGGGGTCCCGTGATTCCCTGGGATATCGTTCCGCTGCAGATGACTCTCATGCCCAACAGCAAGATCATTGCTTGGGGTAAGCATGAGATCGTCGACACGATGGGAATGCCCCGGATCTGGGATCCTTCGGCTGGGCCTCCCACCACGGCGCAAATGATCCGAACCGACAGCATGCTCTTCTGTGCGGGCCACAATCTCATGCCCGACGGTACTTTGATGGCGGCCGGAGGCCATCTGCAGGATGATCGGGGTACTGCGGAGACGAATTTCTTTACTCCGGATGGCGGGTTCAGCAAAGGGCCGCCGATGCATCATGCGCGTTGGTATCCGACGATCACCGTCCTGCCGGACGGAAAGATGCTGACCATGGGCGGGAGGAACGAAATCGGAGCCCAAGTCACCACGCCGGAAATCTGGGAAGGGGGCCAATGGGTCGAGCTTCCGGGGGCCGGCACGTTCGTGACACCGTATTATCCCCGGAATTTCATCGATCCCAAGAACGGCCTCGTTTTCTACGCAGGTGAACGGATTCAGTCTCGCTGGTTCGATGTGAACGGCAGCAGCGCCGGCGGCCGTGGACGCTGGATGTCTGGACCCACTCACGTCAATCAGCTGAACCGCGATTACGGCTCTGCTGTGATGTACGATGCCGGCAAGATCCTGTACGTCGGTGGCGGGGGCATGAAGAACTGGGGAGGGGGCGACTGGCCGGACTTCAAGAGCGACAAGCCGACCGCAACCGCCGAGGTCATCAACCTGAATGATGCCAACCCGACCTGGCAGAGCACCAATTCCATGGCCTTTGCACGACGGCACATGAATGCCACCATCCTGCCGGATGGACAGGTATTGGCCACTGGCGGCACGAGTGGTGGTGGCACCTCGATTCTGGTGAACACCGATCCGGCCCTGGCGGTGCATGAGGCTGAGTTGTGGAACCCCTCCACCGGCCAATGGACCACGCTCGCGGCGAATGACCGTAATCACATGCGGCTGTATCACTCCGTGGCCATGCTGCTCCCCAATGCAACGGTGCTGAGCGGGGCCAGTGGCGATGCCATGACTGTCGCCCCGAATGGTTCCATCGTTCCCGTCCCACCGGAGCGGAATCACGAAATCTTTTCGCCGCCCTACCTCTTCAAAGGCGCGCGCCCCACGATCAGCTCGGCACCGGCCAGCGTCTCCTATGCCCAGACGTTCTCGGTGGTGACTCCGAATGCGGCGCAGGTCACGACCGTGCGCTGGATCAAGCTCGGATCGGTTACCCATGCGTTCGATTCCGGTACTCGGGCCAATACCCTTACTTTCACCCGCACGGCGACCGGCGTGGACGTGGAGGCCCCCTCACGTCCGGAGCTCGCCCCCCCGGGGTACTACATGGTGTTCATTCTCAACCGGAACGGCGTACCCTCGGATGGCAAGATTGTGAAGGTCCAGCCGTAGCGGTCTCCGTAGAGCAGGGGAAGCGCCGGACCATCGCATAACGGAAGTCGACTCCGGTAACACAGCAGCGCTCTCGAGGATGGGAGCGCTGTTTGCATATGGAGCTGGGTTATTCTATCGCTTGAATCTGAACCTCCAACCGTGAATCTTTACTGGCTTTGCAGCCACCCTCAGGGTACACCACATGATCCGGGTAACGGCGGTACAGCCCGACTCCATCGCTTCCGAGCTGGGCCTTAGGGAAGGAACCCAGCTCCTTTCCGTCAACGGACGCGAACTGGACGATTTCCTCGATTGGGAGT
The DNA here is from genome assembly GCA_035695405.1 of Gemmatimonadales bacterium. Taxonomy (GTDB): domain Bacteria; phylum Gemmatimonadota; class Gemmatimonadetes; order Gemmatimonadales; family GWC2-71-9; genus CAVVWJ01. Next base: position 10,487 of record DASSED010000215.1, on the reverse strand, counting down.
TCCTGACCGCTGAGGAGGAGTTCCTGCTGCACGTGCGGCAACCCGATGGAGAGGAGATCGAGTACGACATCGAGCGTCCGCTGGGAGAGCCGCTCGGGCTGGATCTCGAGCCCCCCCGCATCCGTCGCTGCGCCAATCGTTGCGATTTCTGCTTTGTAGATGGGTTGCCCGAGGGGCTGCGTGACGTGCTGTATATACGGGACGATGATTACCGGCTCTCCTTCCGTTACGGAAACTTCGCCACGCTGACGAATCTCAAGCCGCAGGACGAACGCCGCATTATCGAGTACCGTCTCTCACCGCTTTACGTGTCGGTCCATGCAACCGATCCGGTCGTCCGCCGCTATCTGCTGCGAAATCCGTTGGCTCCCGAGATCATCCCGCAGCTTCGGCGCTTCGCGGAGCAGGGGATCGAGTTCCATACTCAAATCGTCTTGTCGCCCGGAGTAAACGACGGAGCCGTCCTCAGCCAGACGCTGCAGGACCTATATCAATTTGGGCCTGCCATCCTGGGCTGCTCGGTCGTGCCCGTCGGGCTCACCGAATACTCAAAGCACCAACTGGTACGGGAGCCGACCGCCGCTGAGTGTCGTGCGGCCATTCAGCTGATTGAGGAGTGCGCCGAGACTGCGCTGCGGCAGCGTGGTATGCACTGGGCCTTCGGCGCGGATGAGCTGTACCTCCGAGCGCGAGTCGAGCTGCCTCCCGCGGAGATCTATGACGGGTTCGATCAAATCGAGAATGGGGTTGGTGCGGTGCGCTGGCTCCAACAATCCATCAGCGCCTCGGCGGCCACTTTGACCGGATGGAAAGGCCGGCGGATCGGAGTCGTAACCGGAACCGCGATGGCTGAACTGATGCCCATGGTGCTGGAGCCTCTGGCTGCCACCACCGGAGCATCGTTCGAGTTGATCCCGATAGTGAATTCACTATTCGGATCCAGGGTAACCACAGCGGGCCTTCTCCCGGGAGCAGCGGTACAGGCCGCGCTCGAGAATCGGCGGGATCTCGAATTGGTGCTGTTGCCGGGGGAATCGCTGAATGACAACAACCTCTTTATCGACAGCATGAATCTGGGTGTGCTTGCCGCCTCGGTACCCATGGAGCTCAGGCCCTCGAAGAATTTCAGTGACGCACTGAGAAGCTCGTCGCTCCAATGAGCAAACCGACCGTCGCTATCGTCGGCCGGCCCAACGTCGGGAAATCGACCCTCTTCAATCGCATACTTGGAGGCCGCCCTGCTATCGTCTCTGAGCGGCCAGGCACTACTCGCGACCGGCATTTCGGTGACGCCGAATGGCAGGGGCGGCGGTTCTGGGTAGTGGACACTGGCGGACTGGTGCCGGAATCCAATGATTCCATGGATCGCGCCATCCGGCAGCAGGTGGAATTTGCCCTCGAGGAAGCCGATGTGATCCTCTTCGTGGTGGACGGACACGAGGGGATAAACCCAGTCGATCGCGCCATCGCCGATCTCCTGCGAAGGTCCGATCGTCCGGTGCTTCTCGCCGTGAACAAGCTCGATAACCTGGAGCACAGCACGGAACAATACGCCTTCTATGGTTTGGGTTTTGGCGACCCATTAGGGGTGAGCGCCGGCGTCGGGAAGGGAAGCGGTGACCTGCTCGACGCACTCGTCGGGCGGCTGCCGCCTTTCGATCCGTCAGAAGCGGAGGAGGCGATCAACGTTGCAGTAGTCGGGCGCCCCAACGTCGGTAAGTCCTCCCTGGTGAATCGGCTGCTCGGCGAGGAACGACACGTGGTGGCGCCAGAGGCGGGAACCACTCGGGATGCCATCGACTCCACCTTGCGTTATCATGGTAAAATCCTCAACTTCATAGACACCGCCGGTTTACGTCGCAGGGCTAAAGTAGAAGATGATCTCGAATTTTATTCCACGCTGAGAACCGAGAGAGCCATCGAGCGGGCCCAGGTGTGCGTGCTGGTCGTGGATGCCACGCTGGGGATGCACAACCAGGATCTGCGCATTGCGACCCAGGCCTGGGAAAGGGGGTGCGGGCTCATCGTGGTGGTCAACAAGTGGGACCTAGTAGAGGAAAAAGACGCTAACACAGCGCGCCAGGGACAGGAGGCGTTGATCGCCAAGGCTCCCTTTCTTCGCTATGTGCCCTTCCTCTATGTATCCGCCCAGACCGGCCAACGGGTCCGCCAGGTTTTGGACCGGATCACCGAAGTTGCCGAAGGAAGGGAGTTGCGGGTACCCACGGCTGAGGTGAACAAAGTTTTGGCAGAGCTGATCGAGCGAAATGCCCCGCCGCAGAAGCCGGGCGAAGAAGTGAAGCTCCTCTACGCCTCCCAAATCGGCACCGCCCCTCCAACCCTGGCCATTGTCAGCAACCGGCCGGACGAAGTACCCGAGTCGTACCAGCGGTATCTGGTCCACGGATTCAGAGAAGTGTGGCCTTTCCCGGGTTCTCCTCTCCGCCTCAAGTTCACGCGCCGAGGCTCCCGCCGATAATGGGAGGCGCCGCGCTCTGGCTTCTCGCCTCCTATCTCGTCGGTGCAATACCCACCAGCTATTTGGTCAGCCGGCTCGTTGCCGGAATCGATCTCAGGAAGCAAGGAAGCGGTAATCTGGGCGCCACCAATCTGTATCGAGTGCTCGGGTGGAAGTACGCCGTGCCTGTGGCGCTGTTCGATATGGCAAAAGGCGCGGTGCCGGTGCTCTACTTCGCACCCCGGGTCTCTGACTCTCAGTTGTTTGCTCTGGTGTGCGGCGTCGCCGCGATCCTGGGGCATGTCTTCTCGATCTTCGTTCGATTCAAGGGCGGGAAGGGCGTGGCCACCGCCGCAGGTGTCATGCTGGGGCTGACCCCTGTAGCCTTGGGCATCGCAGGGGCGGTCTGGGTAGTCCTGGTCCTCCTGACCGGATACGTCTCCCTCGGCAGCATCATGGCAGCCGCGGTTTTCCCTCTTGCGGTCTATCTGCTGGATCGTCCGTCTCAAATCGAGCTGCTGTGGATCGACGTGGCGGTGGCTGCCGGTGTGATCCTGCTGCATCGCCGGAATATTCAACGGCTGCTCAGGGGGACGGAACATCGGTTTGGGCGGAGCGCTGCCAGCACAACACGATCATGACTCGGATCGCCGTATTGGGTGCGGGGAGCTGGGGAACGACCCTGGGCAATCTGTTGGCGGCCAAAGGAGAAACGGTAAGGATCTGGGCCTACGAGCGTGAAGTGGTCGATGCCATCAACAGTCGTCACGAAAACCCGGTGTTTCTCCCCGGAATTCCGCTCGAGCGAGGACTGCAAGCATTTGGAGAGGCGGACGAGGCCATCGAGGGTGTCTCGGTAATCGTCTCCGCACCACCGAGTCATGCGGTGCGCTCGGTCATCAGCCGACTCCGGGCCGACGTGCCGAGCGGAACACTGGTGGTAAGTGCGACGAAGGGCATCGAGACCGACACCCTGGCGCTCATGTCGGCAGTTTTCGCGGAGTGTCTGCCCCAAGCCAGGTTCGCAGCTCTCTCAGGTCCGAGCTTTGCGATGGAAGTCTGCCAGGGACAGCCAACGCTGGTCGTAGCTGCGGCAGCGGATGAAACCAGCGCCCGGGACACGCAGCGGATCTTCGCGACACCGCGCTTCAGAGTGTACTCTCACGATGATGTCATCGGTGTGGAGCTGGCCGGCGCGCTCAAGAATGTCATTGCAATCGCGGCTGGCATCCTGGAGGGGTTGGGGATGGGGCACAACCCGCGCGCAGCACTCATCACCCGGGGCCTGGCTGAGATTACCCGTTTGGGCATAGGGCTGGGAGCCAGCCCACTCACCTTCGCCGGCCTGGCCGGGATGGGGGATCTGATCCTGACTACCACGGGAGATCTCAGCCGCAACCGGGCACTCGGTGTCGCGCTGGCGCGGGGCCAGACGTTAGCAGAGTACCAGGCGGCGCATGTGAGCGTGGCAGAGGGAGCCAACACCTCCAAGGCCGGCGCAGCACTCGGCGCACGGACCGGGGTGGAGCTTCCCATCATTCAGAAAGTCTGTGATGTTCTGTTCAGCGGAAAGCCGGCTCGCGATGGCATCGCGGAGCTAATGGCACGGGAACTCAAGGCGGAGCAGTGGCGATGACAACCTCGACTACCCCTCGGCCGGTCCAGGAATTCTACTCGATCGGCGAAGTCTGCGGCCTCACCGATCTCAAGCCTCACGTGCTCCGGTACTGGGAAAGCCAGTTCCGCTTCTTGAATCCAGCCAAGAACCGCTCGGGCAACCGGGTATACAAGGGACGCGAGGTGGAGCTGATCATGCTGGTGAAGCACCTCCTCTATACTGAGAAGTTCACCATCGACGGCGCTCGGCAACGCATAGACCATTACCGCCGCACGGGGGAGCTCCGCACCTCGGCACGGCGCGCCTTCGAGGCGGAGATGGCTCAGGAGCTCCGCACCACGATCGAGGACGTGGTCGGCATCCTGGACGGGAAGACGCCTGCTACCAAGGCCGTCCAGGGCGAACGGTAAGCGGTGAACATTCTCGTCAGCAACGACGATGGGATGTTGGCACCAGGCATCGCGTTGCTGGCGGATGCGTGCAGGGAAGTGGGTCAGGTGACCGTCGTCGCGCCCGATCGGGAGCAGAGCGGGACATCTCACTCGCTGACCTTGCATCGTCCGCTTCGGCCCACCCGCCGCCCCGATGGTGCTTGGCAGATCGACGGCACCCCCACCGATTGCGTGATGCTTGCCATGCAAGCCCTGATGCCCGAACGGCCGGACTTCGTGTTTTCGGGTGTGAACCACGGTCCCAATATGGGCGAGGACGTGCTTTATTCCGGAACAGTGGCAGCGGCCATGGAGGCGGTGACGCTGGGCGTGCCGGGGATCGGAATCTCGTTCGCCGGGAACCAACCCGAGACCATGGCCACTTACCGCGAGCTCCTGGTTGAGCTGATTCGCCGAATCACCGGAGTGCGGAATTTTCCCGAACAGATGCTGCTCAACATCAACCTTCCGCAAATTCCAGCGTCAGAGGTCAAAGGCATCCAGGTGACGAAACTGGGGAGCCGTTACTTCTCGGAATCGCTCACCCGCATGAAGGATCCGTGGGGCCGGGAGATCTACTGGATCGGCGGCGGAACGATCACCTGGACCGGTGGCGAGAACTCGGATCACCTGGCGGTGGCGGAGGGATTCATCTCCGTCACGCCACTGCACATGGATTTGACGAACTATTCGCTCTTGGAAACGGTCAGAGGATGGTCGCTGGAGGGGTAGGGGAGGGAGACAGTTACGGCGGCTATCGCAGCCGCCTCGTGGAGGTGCTCCAGCGCAAGGGAGTGCGAGACCTCGCTGTGCTCCGCGCGGTGCAGATGGTCCCGCGGCATCTCTTCGTGCCGGAGAGTGTACGGCACCAGGCCTACGATGATGTCGCCCTGCCCATCGGCAGCGGGCAAACCATCTCCCAACCGTACGTCCAGGCCCGCTACCTCGAGCTGATCGGCCTCACGGGCAAGGAAAAGGTGCTCGAGATCGGGACCGGCTCGGGGTACCAGACGGCACTGCTGGCCATGCTGGCCAGCATGGTCTTCAGCGTCGAGCGGGTCCCGCAGCTGGCGCACAACGCCCGTGCCGTCCTGGCCAGTGCCGGCATTCGCAACGTGACGATCCTGGTGGGCGACGGCACGTTGGGATGGCGACCCTATGGTCCCTATGACGCGATCCTGGTCTCGGCGGCTTCCCCCGAGATCCCGGCGCCGTTGGTGGACCAGCTGGCCCTCGGCGGCAAGATGGTCATCCCCCTGGGTGACCGCCTCGGCCAGACCCTCACGCTGATCGAACGACAGCCTCAAGGAATCCGCACTCGCACCGTGGCGGACGTGCGATTCGTGCCGCTGGTGGGTCAATTCGGTTTCTCTGAATAACGGACCGCGAATGCTTGCGAGCTTTTTTCACTGGCTGGCGGATACAATTCTGGCGCTGGGCTATCCCGGGATCATCGTCCTCATGGCGATCGAATCGTCGGTGCTCCCATTGCCGAGTGAACTGGTCATGCCACCGGCGGGATATCTCGCCGCCAAGGGTCAGATGAATGGTGTGCTCGCGGTGGGCGCAGGGACTCTGGGAAGCATATTGGGCGCGCTGGTGAACTATGCGTTAGCTCTTTTCGTGGGAGAGCCGCTGCTTCGGCGCTACGGCAAATACGTGCTGGTCTCCAACCGTTCGTTGGACCGGACCGAAGCGTTCTTCCGCCGGCACGGAGAGATCAGCACCCTGATCGGTCGGCTGCTGCCGGTCGTGCGCCATCTGATCTCGATTCCGGCCGGAGTATCGCGCATGAGCCTCAGCCGTTTCATCTTCTTTACGGCACTGGGCGCGGGAGTCTGGTGCGGCATCCTCACGTACCTCGGCTGGATCATTGGGCGCCACGGAGAAGAGGTGGAGGCCGTCATCGGCCAATACGTCCATCACACGCTGATGACCTACATTCTGCCTGGCGTTCTTGTGCTTCTGGCCGGTTATGTGTGGTGGCGGCGCCGGGCGCGCGCCAGGGTGGCTGAGTGAGCGCATTGCGTTACTTGATTTCGGGAGAGGTGCAGGGGGTAGGATTCCGCTGGTTCGTGGCCCGGCATGCGCGAACCTTGGGTCTCAGCGGCTATGCCCGGAATCTTCCGGACGGACGAGTGGAGGTAGTGGTGAACGGCCCGGAGCGAGCGCTCCCTCAGCTGGAAGAGCTCCTGCGTGCCGGTCCCGCCAACGCGAGGGTCGATCGGGTCGAGCGCTCCAATGAACCGGTGCCGCTCCCGGCCGGCCAGAGCTTCGACATCATGTAAGAGCGAGTCACGACTTCATGGCCACCACCACTGTCGCCAATCGGGTGCGGAAGACGCTGCGAGCGATTCCGGATTATCCCAAGCCGGGGATCCTGTTTCAGGATATCACCCCGGTGTTGCGAGACGGCTCCTTGTTGCGTGACGTGATCGCCGAGATGTGCCGTCCGTTTCAGGCCGATGTGACTCACGTGCTGGGCATCGAAGCCCGCGGGTTCATCCTCGGTGGGGCCGTCGCGACTTACCTGGGAGCCGGGTTCGTGCCGGCACGAAAACCGGGAAAGCTCCCCTGGGAACGGGCCACCGAGGTCTACGATCTCGAGTATGGCAGTGACTCGCTGGAAGCTCATCGCGATGCCGTGGGCCCCGGGAGCAAGGTTCTGATCGTCGACGACGTGCTCGCGACCGGGGGAACCGCGCGGGCGGCGGGAGAGCTGGTGCGTGGGCTGGGGGCGGAGCTCGTGGGGTGGAGCTTCCTTCTGGAGATAGCCGCGTTGCGGGGTAGGGACCGCCTCATCGGGGCCCCCTGCCAGATCGTGGCGAGCTGCTAGCGCTATTCGACGAACACGATCGCTTGCTCGTTGGCAATCAACGCCGTACCATCGGCCGCGAATGCTACGTTGCGCGGAGTGCCTCCCACCAGCAGGGTCTTTACCGTCGACCTCGAGGCCCGGTCCAACACGAGAAGGGTGCCTGCCTGAGGCAGGAGAACGAAGAGTTGAGATCCATCGGGGGTGAGGCCGATGCCGTATCCAGCACTTCCCAGCGATTTCGAGATCACTGCTCCTGAAGCCACATTGATGACGTCGAGCCCGTTGATTTCATTGGCCACGTATAATTCGCTGCCGTCCGGCGCGACCACCAGACGCTGAGGCATTCCGCCGACGTTGTAGGTGCGAGTGATCGAATTAGTGGCAGGGTCGATGGCAACGACCGTTCCTGCATCACGTGAGCTCACGTACAGAACCGTCCCGCTGGGATTGAAGGCCAAGCCGTTGGCCGCTGCGCCCACGTCCAGGGTGGTGACGACTGTGTTGGTCACGGCATCCACGACGTAGAGGGTACCGGCGGCTGTGGTCACGTAGACCCGCTGTCCGTCCGGTCCCACGATCAGATTGAATCCATCACTGGCCAACGGCACCGTGGTGGTCAGCGTGTTGCTGGCGACATCGACCACCGCCAGCCCCTGGCCGGTTTGAAGCGTGGCGTAAGCGGTGGTTCCTGCCGGGTTAAAGACCACATGCGGTGGGGTCGAGCCCACCGTGACACTGCTGGTAAAGCTCCGGGTCGAAAGCGCGCCGCGCGCCAGCGTCGAGCTCCCGATCTGGGCCGCGTAGATCACCCCCGCGGCTGAGACGGCCACGCCGTAGGGCGATCCCGTCAGCGGAACCGTAGCGACGATGGTCGGAGATGAACCCTGACAGCTGAACGTGAGCTCGATATCGGTGATCGCTCCCGAGGTGAGCTCAACCGAGCGCGCCGTGCCACCAGCCAGGGTGCAATTGCTGGCCACATCGCCGATCACCAACTGATGAGTGCCCGGTACCAGACCGCCGATGAGAACCGTTGTGTTCGCCGCGATCGGCGTCGGCGCGGTACCGTCCAAGGCGTAGGTGTATCCATTGAGATCGGGATCCCCACTCGTCGGGGAGACCGTCGTGATTCGCAGAGCAGCGGAGGAAGCGGGTCCCTGACAGGTTACGCTCAGAGATAGCTCTGTGGTGTCGTTCTCGGCCACCACAATGGAGCGACTCGTGCCATTGGTGAGGACGCAGTTCGCGGCTATACCGCCGATGTCCAGCCGGTGCCCGCCAGGGTTGAGTCCGGCGACAATGACCGTCTCGTTAGGGCCCACCGAGGCCGCGGCACCGCCATCCAGTGAGTAGACATATCCGTCTGGGTCAGGATTGGAGCCGGTCGTGACCGTCCCGATCCGCAGAGTGCCGGGCTCGTTCGGCGCGGAACTGCACGCGGCCAGAAGGAATGCAGCCAGCAGCCAGACGCGATGGAGGGCAGCACGGTCCTGCATCATATCGAAGCTCCTCGGCTCCAATGAAACCATGAGAGGTGGCGAGATTGCGATGCAGGCCACGCGTTGTGCGAGGCGCAATCCACGAATGGCTCCGAGTCCTGCGCCGCCGGTGCCGTATGCATGATCCAGGCCCCCAGTTAGGGCTGTGGGACCCAAGAAGAGTGCGCACAGATTGTCCTCAACAGACGGGGGCCGCGGTCCGCCGCCTTCCAGTGCAGGTCTCTGCTTCTCAACATGCATCCACCGAGCCGATGCTGGTTTACGCGCTTCGAAGCTCCTGGTGGCCACGGCTTTCAAATCGAGGTTCACTGGATTAGCATACCGGCGGACTTCCGGTCGATTGGATAAGGAGTATCAGTTCGGGTATTGTGCTGTGGCGCGGTTGCGATAGCTCCATGGCAGCCGCCGGAACGATGCTATAGGTAGTGCGACCTCAAGTCCAACGTGAGCGCTATTGGTTAAGTGGCTGGAATGTAATACATTGCCCCCGTAGCTCAGATGGATAGAGCAGCAGTTTCCTAAACTGTTGGCCGCGTGTTCGAGTCACGCCGGGGGCATGGCGGCGCGGGTCGCAATCAAACCTCTGATTTTCTTTGGATTGCGGATGGCAACCACTGTGGAAGCAAAGAGTAGAGTGCAGGCTCCTGAACCAATCGCAAAGCCGGCCTGGTACCGGGGGCGGGAGCGCCTGCTATTCATCCTACTTGGCATCGTGGCGTTGATTGCGATTGCCGCATGGTTCATCGTCGCCAGCGGGAAGCGCAAAGAGCAGTTCGCGGCCCGTAGCCTCAATCAGGCGCGGTCGGCGGCGGAAGCGGGGAATTTGCCCCTGGCTTCCAGCGAGCTACAGCGGCTTATCACTACCTACAAGGGCACCGATGCCGCGAGTGAGGCGGTGCTCACCCTGAACCAGGTCCGGATGGTGAACGGCCAGAGCGAACTCGCGGCGGTCGGATTGCGGGAGTACCTCGCAGCGAAGCCGGCGCCCAAGTACGTCGCGCCGGCGTATGGTCTGCTGGGAGCCGCGCTTGAGAACGCAAAGCGCACGGCGGAAGCCGGGGATGCTTATGCGCACGCGGCGGAAGCCGCGGACGTCGAGTACCTCAAGGCCAGCTACTTGATCGATGCTGGCAGGGCCTACCGGGCTGCCGGCAAAACGGCCGATGCCCAGCGGGCATATCGCTCTATTATTACGAAGTATCCCAAGTCGCCCAGCTTCACTGAAGCTCAGGTGAGGTTAGCCGAGCTGACCGACGGCAAGATGTAGCCCTGGAAAGACCACGGTGGCGGGGCAAAAGCGAGCCTCGCCTTTTTTGCTGCCTTGGAAAGAAGGACGTATAAGATATGTTATGTTAAGTACGGCTGGGGAAAACTGTGGAGAACCCTCCCCCTACTCGGCTCAAAAGTCGCTAACTCGTTTATGTGATTGGTGTTGATCTACGGACCACTAACTGCGGAAAACTCTCACGCAGCTTCCCAGACTCCTCGGAACACCAGACGACCTTCGCCTCCGAGCCAGATCTCGCTGGCCAGCGACCCGCGATAGACAGCTCGAACACTCAGCTCTGACCCTCCCCGGCTCCGAAACCGCAGGGGAAACTGAGCCTCGTTACGCGAGGCTATCGCAAGAGCGGCAGCAACGGTTCCAGTGCCGCAGGCCAGC